>SRXB01000604.1 GCA_009724975.1 bacterium
TTTCACACCCGACCGAGCATGAATATTAATTATTTGCCATATCGACAGGGCTACCTCGACTGCCTTTGCGGAATCTACAGCATGGTCAACGCGACGGCGGTTGTCAGGGGGAGCCTCGACATCGACAGCGCGAAGTATGCCTACCTCGCAGCCCTCCGCAAACTCATGAAGTCGGTGAGCCTCGTTTACGTCATGGACAACGGCCTCACCCCGAAATACTTCGCGCCGATTTTCGACGCCGTGTTCATTCCCCGCTTCAATCTAGTCAGGGAGGAGCCTTTCATAAACAACCCCCAGATCGGCATCGACGAGTATTGGGCCGAGCTTGAAAGGTTCCTCGGCGAAGGCGGTGGCAGGGCCGTGGCGGTTCACTTCCACAACCCGATATGGGAGCACTGGACAGTGATAGGCAAGGCCAGCCATAAAACGCTTTGGCTTTCCGACTCGGCAAGGCGGCTCTACCTTCGCAGGGCCTTTTGTACCACCGACAAGTGCGACAGTAAGCGTTCGACGCTGCTTTTGCCGGAATACACCTACTTCATAAGGGAGGGGCCGCCGAGAAAGAAGAAGCCGCCTTAAGGATTCGCCAAAGCCCGCGTCTTACCCGCCTCAGCCATACCAAACCACTCAAGCAAGCCGTAACTCCCAGCCCTGAGCTTTTACGGC
>SRXB01000280.1 GCA_009724975.1 bacterium
CTCGGCGGGCTACTACGACGCCTACTACCGCAAGGCCCAGAGGGTGCGCAGGCTTATCGCCGACGATTTCAACAGGGCTTTCGAGAAGGTGGACGTCATCTGCTCGCCCGTCGTCCCCTCCACTGCCTTCAGGTTCGGGGAAAAGATATCCGACCCCCTGCAGATGTACCTCTCCGACATCTTTACCATCCCCCTAAACCTCGCGGGCCTTCCTGGCTTAAGCCTTCCCTGCGGCTTTTCCAGCGCAGGGATGCCCATTGGCCTTCAGATGATGGCCGGCTTTTGCCGCGAGAAGGAACTTTTCAGGGCCGCCCACGCCTACGAGCAGGCCGCGGGCTGGCACACAAGGGTCGCGCCTTACGGGGAGGTGAAGTGATGCGCTGGGAGATGATCGTGGGCCTTGAGGTCCACGCGCAAATGCTTACGAAAACCAAGATTTTCTGCGGGTGCTCCACCGCTTTCGGCTCCAGCCCAAACACGCAGGTCTGCCCCGTGTGTCTGGGCCTTCCAGGGGCTTTGCCGGTGCTCAATTCAAAGGTGGTCCAGTACGCCGTAAAGGTAGGGCTTGCGACCAACTGCACGATAAACCAGTCCAACCGCTTCGCCCGCAAGAACTATTTTTATCCCGACCTGCCCAAGGGCTACCAGATAAGCCAGTTCGAAAAGCCCATCCTCGAATTCGGCCACCTGGACATAGAAGACGACGCCGGAGCGCCAAAGCGCATCGGCATAACCCGCATCCACATGGAGGAGGACGCCGGAAAGCTCCTCCATCCCGAAGCGCCCGGGGCCGATTACAGCCTAGTGGACCTCAACCGCGCCTGCGTGCCGCTTCTGGAGATAGTGAGCGAGCCCGACATAAGAAGCGCGGGAGAGGCTGTGCGCTACGTCAGGAAATTGCGGGAGATTCTCGTTTACCTTGGCGTCTGCGACGGCAACATGAACGAGGGGAGCCTTCGCGTGGACGCGAACGTCTCCGTCCGCCCCGTCGGGCAGGAAAAGTTCGGCACCCGCACCGAAACCAAAAACGTCAACTCCTTCAAATTCCTTGAACAGGCCATAAACTACGAGCGCCAGCGCCAGATAGAGGTGCTGGAGGACGGCGGGGAAATCGTTCAGGAGACGCGCCTTTTCGACGCAGTGAGAGGTATAACCGTCTCCATGCGCTCAAAGGAAGAGGCCCACGACTACCGCTACTTCCCCGACCCCGATCTTTTGCCGGTCGTCATCTCCCAGAGCGAAATAGAAGACGCCAGAGCCTCGTTGCCCGAGTTGCCCGACGCCAAGCGCGAACGGTTCGTCTCCACCTTGGGCCTGCCTAAGCTGGATGCCGAGGTTTTGTGCCAGACCCGCGAGATGGCCGATTTCTTCGAGTCGGTAGTGGCGCTTCACAACGACCCCAAGGCCGCCTCCAACTGGATGATGGGCGGAGTTTTGAAAAACATGAACCGCGACGGGATGGAAACGCTTGCCCGGCTCCCCGTCAAGGCTAGCCACATCGCCGGAATGCTCGATCTCATGAAAAGCGGGGCGATATCCTCCAAAATCGCCAAGGACGTTTTCGAGGAGATGTGGACAAGCGGCAAGAGCGCCGCCGAGATAGTCAAGGAAAAGGGGCTGACGCAGATCTCCGACACCTCCGAGATAGAGGCGATAGTTGATGCCATAATCGCCAAAAACCCCTCGGAATTCGAGAGGCTCAAGGGCGGCGACCAAAAGCTGACCGGCTTTTTTGTCGGCCAGATAATGCGCGAGTCAAAGGGCAAGGCAAACCCGGGCATGGTCAACGACCTTCTTAAAAAGAAAATGGAAGGGTAGCGGCGAATGAACTTCTTCACCCTAAAATTCACCGGCGAAAAGCTGATTCTGATAGACCAGACCCGCCTTCCCACCGAGGAGCTTTACGTTGAATACTCCGACTGGCGGGAAGTGGCAAAATCCATAACCGACATGATAGTGCGCGGAGCGCCCGCCATCGGCGTAACGGCAGGCTACGGCCTCGCCATGGCCGCGCAGCGGGCCGTTAAGGACGGCGTGGATTTCGACGGCCTAATGGAGGAGGCGTACGAGGTTTTTCGCCGGACCCGCCCAACCGCGGTCAATCTTTTTTGGGCCATAGAGCGCATGAAAAAGAGGGCGGCGGCGTTAAAGGGGAATTCTCCGGCTAAAATAGCAGAAGAGCTGGTGCGCGAGGCCCATGCCATAAGCGATGAGGATGTGGCCTCCTGCAAGGCGATGGGGAAGTTCGGCGCGGCGCTCCTTCCCGATGAGTGCGTGGTCCTTACCCACTGCAACGCGGGGGCGCTGGCAACCGCCGACTACGGAACGGCCCTAGGAGTAATACGCGCGGCGAGCGAGGCGGGCAAAAAGATAAGCGTCTATTCCGACGAGACTAGGCCCTTTTTGCAGGGGGCAAGGCTGACCTCCTGGGAGTTGATGAAGGACGGCATAGACGTCACCCTCATCTGCGACAACATGGCCGGCCACCTCATGAAGACGAGAAAGATTGACGCCGTAATAGTAGGGGCCGATCGCATAGCCGCAAACGGCGACACAGCCAACAAAATCGGAACCTACTCCGTCTCGATACTCGCCAAGACCCACAACATACCCTTCTACGTGGTCGCCCCCCTCTCGACAATAGATTTTTCGATGGAGAGCGGCGACGAAATCCCGATAGAGGAGCGCTCCCCCGCCGAAGTGACCGCGTGGGGAGGGGTCAGGGTCGCGCCGGAGGGGGTAAAGGTCTGGAATCCCGCCTTCGACGTCTCCCCCGCGCAGAACATCACCGCAATAATAACCGAACTTGGCGTGGCGAGGCCCCCCTTCAAGGAATCCCTCGCCGCCCTGAAAAAAGGCATTTGAATTGAAAATCAAGGTCAAGACCCTGGCAGGATTTCTCGCCCTCGCGGCTTTTGGCGCCCTT
>SRXB01000605.1 GCA_009724975.1 bacterium
CTCGCCGAAGGCAACCGGCTGCCAGATGCGCACCGCCCTCATCCTGACCAGCTCCAAAAGACCCATGAAGAGCGCCACTATGCGGTCGCGGCGCGGCGGACCGGCGAAAAGCTCCCTAAATTCCAGCGATTCCCCCGCTTTAAGACCGATAAAGCGCTCCATGAGCTCGCTCATCGCCTCCTGGGTGGTCATGCGCTGGCGGCTGACCTCGTGGATGAAATCCTCGGAGGCGGTCTTCAAAACCTCGCGGAAGGCCACCAGAAGGCTGAAAAGGTTGGCCTCCAGCGGCGCCTCGGGCTTGGGGTTTCGCTCCTCGTCGCGAACTTCGGGCCGTACGAAGACATCCTTGCCCAGAAGGGGCTTTTGCCCGAGGGCTATCGCCGCCTCGCGGAAGCGCTCGTAATCCAGAAGCCTTCGCACCAGCTCCGAACGCGGGTCTTCACCCTCCTCGCCCTCGTCGCCGCCAAGCGGCGCGGGCTTTGGAAGGAGCATGCGCGATTTTATCTGGGTGAGCGAGGCCGCCATCACCAGGAATTCGCCCGCGAGGTCTATGTCCAGCTCCTGCATCGCCTCGATAACCGAAAGGTACTCCGCCAGAATCGCGGCGATGGGTATGTCGAAGATGTCGTACTTGTGCTTTCGTATCAGGTGGAGCAAAAGCTCC
>SRXB01000281.1 GCA_009724975.1 bacterium
GGGCGGCGGAAGCGGTCGTGGAAGATTTTTCTAACCTCCCAGCTGTCGGTGACCCGTTTTTCGGGGATGAGGCGACGCCAGAGCGCCTCGGCTCCGGCGAGCTCCTCTACTACGGTGACGCGCAAGTTTTTTTACCGGCGAAGCGTTACGTTAAGTTCCACCCTCTTGCCGCCGAAGAATTTTTTGGCGAAGTCGGCCACCACTTCGGGATCGTAGGGCTTGCAGCTGAAGACGTCGAGGTAGGTGGTTTCGGTGAGGTTGGCGAAGTGGGCTGAGATGAGAGAAGTCTCGATGAGCTGGACCATGGAGAAGCCAGCCACCTTTTCGTCCTCGCCAAAGTGAACTACGTGCGTCTCGCCGAAGCGCTTCATCTCGATAAGGTCGCAAAGCTCCCGGACGAAACGTTTTATAGCCTCGGCGTCGCGTATCGTGGCGGGGTTGCAGTCGTAAATGTCTATGGAGGAGGCGATGCCCCAGACGTTTTCGGCCATGGCCTGATCCATTATGGTGCGCTGGGCGGGAAGGGCGCTGTTCATCTTATTTTATTCTCTCCTGAGAGGCTGAGGGCTTTTGCGGCCCGTTTTTTATTCGTTTACCAGAGCTTCTTTTATGAATTTGGCCAAAGCCGAAACGAGCGCCTTGCGAAGGTCGTTGAAGGCCTGGTCTATGTCGGCGTCCTCCGAGGCTATTACCGCGAAGGAGTAGTAGCCCGACAAAAAGCCCGCCACCGCGCAACCGACCCTGCGGAGGGCGGCCTTCGAGACCCTCTCTTTCAGCACCGAGGCTATGTGGCGCTCGATGGATTCGAGATAGGTGAGGAAGGGGAGCTCTATCCCTTCGTAGTTTTCCTTCAGCTTAAGGTCGGCCCTGCCCTGGTAGTAGAGGACGAAATCCTCCCAGCGCGAGCCGAAAAACTCTATGTGGGCGCCGATGAGCTGGTCGAGGAGCGAGGCAAGGGTCTTGGACTCGGCGCAACGGCGCTCCATGAGGTCGTCGAGGTCTTTCAGGACCTCTTTTATAAGCTCGGAAACCAGCTCGTTCTTGTCGGAGAAATAATAATAAAAAGTGCCCTTGCCCACGTCGGCCCGCGAGGTTATGTCGTCGATGGTGGCGAGGTCTATACCCCTGGCGGCGAAGACCTCCCTTGCGGCGGAGACGATTTTTTTGCGCGTCTCCCTTGTGCGCCTCTCGCTGCGCGATATTTTCGGCTTTGTCTTCCTTGGCTGGGGCATTTTTATCCGTCTTCCTCGGGCGTGGAAAATTATTCGACTATATAGTCGAAAACGACCGGTTGGTCTACGAAAAAATAGCCGTTCCAGTGAAAAAAGCATCAGTGGGTAAGTATTTGATATTATAGGCAAAAATTTTGCTGCTTAAAAAATGCCGCGCCAGTCGCGAAGATTTTTAAATGGGACTTTTGCGGTAGTGAAATTTTCTCTTTTGGCGTGACAAAAAAGCCGCCATCTGGAATCATTTTGTAGCCGCGATTTTTTACCGGAAGGGGAAGCCCATGAAGAAGAATATCGTCCTCGTCGTCTCCGTATTCGTCCTCCTCTCCCTTTTGTTTTTTGCTCCTTTTTTCTTCGGAATCGCCCTTGAGCGCAAATTCCACGAGCTGGCCGCCAGTTTTTCCAAGGAAGGGTCGGTGAAGGTCACCGTCGCAAGCTATGAGCGCGGCTGGCTCTCCTCGAAGGCCAAAATTTTGGTTGAGCCCGATTACATGGGCTTTTACGGCGCGTATCCCGAGCCCTTGAAGACGGAGCTTGCCAAGTGGACGACCCTTGTCGAGGAGTTCGAGATACGCCACGGCCCGCTTCCCCTCGCGGGCTCCTTCGGGGATTTCGATTCCGCCCCGCTCTTCGCCGCGGGCGTCTTCGACGGCAAGACCACCTTCGACAACCCCCCCGAGGTGGTCTCCACGGTGCTGGCCGAGCCGGTTTTCGCCATGAGCAGGGCTGTCGGGGGATTCGGCGGCGGAATCACCGTGCAGTGGTCGGTGGTTCCATTCACCGCGAAGATTCCTAAGCCCGAAGCGACGGTGGAATGGAAGGGTATAAGTGGCGACGCCGTCATAGCCGGCCCGATTTTTTCGGGGTCCTTCAAGGGCGGCGGCCTTGTTTTGACTTTTAGCGAGGGTGAGGCGAGGCTTGGCGATATCGAGGGGAGTTTCGACCTCAACTACCTCGACGCCCCGCTATTTTTCGGGAAGTCTAGCGTTGGCATGGCCGGTTTCGAGGCTAAAAGCTCAAAGGAGCCGTTCTCATTTTCGGCCACCGCGATGAAGATTTTCAGCGAACGCGGCTATAACTGCGGTCTTCTGGACGAGCGCGGCGATCTTTCGGTCGAGCTGGTCAAGTTCGGCGATTTTTCCTTCGGACCGGCCGGAGAGCACTTCGCCATGAAGAATATCGACTATGAAAACTTCATGAAACTCTTCAAGGAAATCGCCGCCCTCGCGGAAAAAGAAGCCGTTGGCGGCATTGCGGCGCAAAAAGACGCCGATCCGCTGGCTCTTATCGGCGACGAGGGGTGGATTGCCCTCAAAGAGGCCCTTTCAAGGTCGCCGGAGCTGGAAAATTTCGAGATTTGGGCCTCTTTCCCCAAGGGGAAGGCCGAGGCTAAAATCAGCGCCGTTTTCGACGGGAAGAAGGAGATTTCCCGCGACATCGCCTCCATAGCCAGGGGGCTTTCGGCCAAGGTCGAGGCGAGAATCCCCGTTGAGCTTGCCAATGAGTGGGGTGCGTCCGCTCTTATTCCCCTTCCGCCCGAGGGCGGGGCCTACGTGGTAAAGGGAGAGATGAAAAACGGCGAGGTTTTTGTGAACGGGGCCAGGCTCTTCTCCCTTTAGCGCCCCTAAGGGCATAAAAAAAGCCCGCCGGAGCTCTCCGACGGGCTTTTTTGCCTTCAAGCGGCTTTT
>SRXB01000036.1 GCA_009724975.1 bacterium
CGTGAGCTTGACCTTGAGGAAGTCGGAGTTGTTGGTGTTGTTGAGGGCCATGACGTTGGGGGCGGCCCAGTTGATTACGTAAAGGTCGAGGTCGCCGTCGTTGTCGATGTCGGCGAAGGCGGTGCCCTTGGAGCGGACGGCGGAGCAGGCCACGGCGGGGTTCTCGGCGGTCTTGTCGGTGAAGACGCCCTTGCCGTTGTTGATGTAGAGCTGGTTGGAGACCTTGCAGTCGCCTTCGTAGAGATCGAGGTCGCCGTCGTTGTCTACGTCGCCCCAGGAGGGGCCTTTGCCCCAGCCCACGTGGCTAAGGCCGATTTTCTTTACGTCGGCCTTGGCGAACTTGCCGGTGCCGTCGTTGATGTAAAGGCCGTTGGGGCCGACGTAGTTGGAGACGAAGAGGTCGAGGTCTCCGTCGTTGTCGTAGTCGGCGAAGGCCGCGCCGAGCCCCCAGTTGGGGTCGTTGGCGCCGGAGGCGACGGAGGCGTCGGTGAAGGTGCCGTTTTTGTTGTTCATGTAAAGCTTGTTCGGCTCGCCGGAGGGGTAGCGGCCATTTACTACGTAGAGGTCGTCCCAGCCGTCGCCGTTAACGTCGGCCCAGACGGCCATCCACGACCAGGAGCGGTCGCCGACGCCGGCCTTGTCGGTGACGTCGGTGAAGGTGCCGTTGCCGTTGTTGCGGTAAAGGATGTTTTTGTTGTCGACGCCGTAGTTGGCCAGGTAAAGGTCGAGGTAGCCGTCGTGGTCGTAGTCGGCGGCGGCGGCGGCGTAGGTGAAGAACTTGCCGCCCACTCCGGCCTTGTCGGTCACGTCGACGAACTTGCCGCCGACGTTTTTCAAGAGGCGGTTGGCCTCGATCTCGTAGCGGCCTCCCTTGGGGAGGAAGAGGTCCACCCAGCCGTCGTTGTCGTAGTCAAAGAAGACCGAGCCCATGACGAAGCCCGCGTCGCCCACGTTGTCACCGGCCTGGGCGGTGATGTCGGTGAAGACGCCCTTGCCGTCGTTGCGGTAAAGCTTGTTGGGGCCGCCCTTGTTGGAAACGTAAAGGTCCCAGTCGCCGTCGTTGTCGATGTCGGCGAAAGCGACGCCCTTGCCGTTACCCGGGTCGCCGGTCCTGGAAAGGTCGGTGATGTCGGTAAAGACAGGGCCCTTGGCGAAGGCCACGCCCGCGGCCATCGTGGCGACGATAAAAGGGATAGCGTACCGTCTCATTGCCGTCTCCTCTTCTTCTTTCTTGATATAGTGTCGGTAATCCGTCTATTTAAACTTTTATTGTCCAAAATCCCGTCACCCCGAGTACATCCGCAGAAGCCCCAGGAAGACGGATCCAATTACGCCCAGTGCGACGAATGTTACCACAACTCGCGGAATAAATATCGCATAAAGAGCGCTTATAGCCGGAATGGATGTAACCGGCCCCGCCATTAAAAATGCAATATCCGCGCCATCGGCCATTCCCTTGGCTTTCAGCCCCGCCAGAACCGGTATCGCCGGTATCTGGTGGAGGGGCAGGGGTATGCCCACGAGGGCCGACGCCACCACTGAAAACACACCTTTTTGCCCCACAAGCCAAGTTACCGCGCTTATCGGGACAAGAACATGAATCGCCGCCTCGATTGCGACCGCCGCTACTACCCAGAAGGCCACGAATACCCCGACGTCCCTGAAGCGGTCGAGAAAGAACCTGAATTTGGAGGCTCTGGGGACGACCACCATGGTGCGCAGTAGTATTCCGTTGGCCAGCCCTATCTCGTAGGCGCTGGCCAATTCGCCTTTCTCGTTTAATACTGGCTTTAGCCTGACATTGTTTCCAGAAAAAAAACCTGTTTTGCTAAAAAAATACGCGGTGAAGCCGAAAAAAAGTCCCAGAAAGACCGCCCCGCCGAATTTCCACCACGCCAGCTCCGGCCCAAGCGCCCCCATGGTTAGGAAAAAGGAGGTGGGATCCATGGTGGGGCTGGTGGCCAAAAGGGCGAAAAGCGGAGGGAGCGGGACTCCCGAAAGGGCCATCGGTATTACCACGGGGAGTATGCCGCAGGAACAAAGGGGCGAAAGGCAACCCACCGCCGTTGCGATGAAGATTGAGAGTATTCCGTATTTGCCGACGTACTGACGGACGATGCGGTCGAGCTGGTAGGTCTTTATGAGGGCGGCGAGGGTTATCCCAAGGAGGGTGAACCACCACATCCTCCCAATTTCCTTGAGGAATATCCTTAAAAACTCGCTCAGAAGCTCCATGATTTACGGTTTATCCTAATAAAAGGATTCGACCTTTATAAGCTCCGCTTCCGGCGCTTCCTCAAGGCCCTTTAAAATCGCCTCCATCTTTTCGGGGTCGCCGCCGGACCTGCGGAGGTCGCCGTATTCCTTGCCGCGCCGGAGGGCCTCGTCGGTAAGGGACAAGACCGCCTGCATGCGGCGGGTCTTGTTTATCGCCTCAAGGCGGTGGATTCCTTCGGGCCTCACCTCGATGTTGGTGTTGCCGGAGGTAGTTCCGAGGGCCACCTGTATGCCGTCAACGGCGCAGGTGCGGTGGTAATAGACCGCCGCCACGTCGCCGTCCTCGCCGTGGCGCCCCACGCGTTCGCGGGCGGCGAGTCCAAGGCGCGCGCCAAGCACCGACATGGGGCAGCGGTGGCCGTGGAAGCGCTTTAATAGCGCATAAAATTCCTCGCGCTCAGAAGGCGTAGTGATGGGGGCAGTCATTTTTGTCTATTTCGTTGTATTTTTGGGTCATGTCGGGGGTGAGCCACGGGACCACCTGCTTTAGCGCCCTCTCGAAATCGGCCATCGTCACGGTAGAGCGCCCGTCCTTGACGGCTTCGAGGGAGGCGCGCTTGCAAAGGCTCTCGGCGTCCCAGCCCACATACCCCTCGGTGCGCTGGCTCAGTTCCGCCGCGCTCACCTTGGGATCTAGGGACTTAATCTTGTCAAGGTATATCCGGATCATCCCCTCGCGGTCTACGGCGCGGGGCGGGTGGACGAAAATCTTGCGGTTGAAGCGGCGCTTTTCCTTGATAATAGCCTGGTCCACGGTGTCGATGCGGTAGCACGACCCCACCAGCATCACATTCTTGTGGGCCTGTATCGCGTCTATCTCGCGGATGAAAAGCTCCGACAGTTCTTTGTCGGCGAAGGTGGGGGGTATGCCGCGAAGGTTGCCGGGCCCCCACTCGTATGAGCAACCCGCCCTCGGGCAGAGCCACTCGGTGTCGGAGATGAAGAGGACGCAGGGGGCCTCGTGGATAGCGTCGTGGAAGGCCTCCTTCATCTGCTCGGGCTTTCCGAGCATCTCCTGGCCCGATACGTAGACGAAGGAGACGCCCGCCTCGGTGGCGGCGGCCTCGGCCAGCATCGTTATCCCGACGCCAAGAGGCCCCCAGAGCATTACGCCGGCCGGGCGCTCAAGCCCCACCTTCTCCATCAGATCAGGCTTTTGGAGCGGCAGCGAAACCATCTCTTTTACGAGCTCTTTCACCTCGGCGAAACCGCCTATGTCGTCCCACCTGAGGGTGGGCTTTTTCACTTCGTAGAAAATCTTTTCAAGTTTGCGGTGCATAATCAGCCTTTATCGGAAATGATTTAAAGGAGCCAACCCGAAAGCAGTAAAGCAAACCCCGTGCCGCCCTTCGGCGTCGGCGAGCCAAAAGAATATCCAAGGCGGGGCGAAGAGGCAACAACCCTTTCCCCGCAAAAGAAATTTATTTTCTTCCACAAACCCCCATATTGGCTATAATCGGCCCGAAACCATCAACGGAGGAGTTAAATGGCTGTCTTTACTAATAAACTTACACGTATTGGCGTATTTTATGACGGAAATTATTTTCTTCACGTCAGCAATTACTACAATTATTACCATGAGAACCGCGCGCGCATCAGTTTCAAGGGACTGCATAACCTGATACGCCAGAAAACGGCGGAACTTGAGGGGACCGAGTTCCGCTACTGCCAGATAGTCGACGCCCACTACTTTCGCGGAAGGCTTCGCGCCAAGGAGGCCGAACAGCGCGACCTCCTCCTCAAGGAGCGCAACTTCGAGGACATCCTCCTTCGGGAGGGGATCACCACCCACTACCTTCCCATGGGGCCCGACGGAGAAAAGGGGATAGACGTATGGCTCTCGCTTGAGGCCTTCGAGCTCGCCATCTACAAGCACTTCGACGTGGTGGTGCTCATCGCGGGCGACGGCGACTTTCTGCCGCTTGTCAGGAAACTAAACACCATCGGCACCCGCGTCATGCTTCTGGCGTGGGATTTCAAGTTCCGCGACCAGAACAATGTCGAGCGCGAGACGCGCACCTCGCAGGCCCTCATCGAGGAGGTCACCTACCCGATAATGATGTCGCGCCTCATCGACGACCGCGCCTCGGCCAAAGAACCGATAATCAAAGACCTCTTCCTGCCGGGCGAGGCCAAAATCGTAGATTTCGAGGTCAACGGCAATATCTCCGAGACGGTCGGCACGATAAAGGCCCTAAAGGACGGCTACGGCTTCATAGCCAAGAAAGATTCCCCCGACGACCTCTTTTTCCATTACAGCTCGGTGATAAACGCCGATTTCAACGAACTGGCCGTCGGCGACCGCGTGACCTTCGACCTCAAGGAAACAGACCGGGGCCCCAACGCCGTGAACGTCAGGGTGGTGAGCTGACCCTCCCTGCGGCGCGGCCAGCCGCACAAAAGCCCGCCCGGTTGCCGGACGGGCTTTTGTTTCGCCGAAACCCTTAAAACCCCGCCTCACCTCGTCCAGGAAAAAGAAAAAACGTTGACCTTTGCCGCCTTGAGCGCCGAAAGGGAGTTGTCGGCTATCGACTGGGTGGAGCCGTCGCGGCGGGTTAGGCGCACGTCCATGTAAACGGTCATCTTCCCCTGGGAGAAATCGCGCTCGGAATCGCAGGCGAAAACCTTCGCTCCGGCGGAGTTCACCGCGTCGATTATCTCCCGCACGCCGGCCTCAAGGTCTGTCACGACCACCACGCGCCGGTAAATGGCGTGCTCGAACCTGCGCTCGAACCAGTTGAGCCCTATAAGTGTAAGGACCGTGAGCGCGGTGACGAAGGCGCTGACGAGGTAAAGGCCGCCGCCGGCCGCCATGCCTATTGAGGCTGCGACCCAGAGGCAGGCCGCAGTGGTGAGGCCCCGCACCGTGGCTCCCTGCTTTATTATCACTCCCGCGCCCAAAAAGCCTATGCCGGTGACTATCTGGGCGGCTATGCGCCCGGGGTCCGAGTGGGGAACTCCCGCCGGGTCGTAAAGCGGAGCCAAAAGCGAGAAAATGGTGAACATCGCGCTTCCGGCGCAGACGAGCACGTGGGTGCGAAGACCGGCGGAGCGCCCGTGAACGTATCTCTCAAGACCTATCACCGCGCCTGCTATCGCCGAGACTGAGAGTCTTGCGACAATTTCGGCGGCGTCCTGCGGAACGGTTAAACCAACCATCAAAAACCTCCCCAAACCGGCTTTAGCCGACCTATTTACATAATTTTAACCTCGGCGCAACCTTTTATGAAGGGACAAAATAAAACTCACCCCTCGCCAAGGTCCATCAGCGTCGCAATCGCGTGCGCGGCCTGCTTCCCCTCCCCAGTCCACAAGGTGGCCTCGACCGTTACTACCCGCCTGCCGTTTTTTATTATCCTGGCCCTCGCTACCACCCGCCCCCCGAGAGGCACCGCCCTGAAAAGGTGCATCTCGAACCCCTCGGTGGTCAGCTTTCGGCCCGAGGGCAAAAGATCGCCGGCCATAAAGACGCAGGTGTCGAGAATGGCCGCCACGGCGCCCCCGTGAAGGCCCTTGACGTAATTGCCGTGGCGCTCGTCGGTAGCCATATCCATCTCGCAACTTTCTGCGGTGACCTTTTTCAGCTCCATGCCAAGGAAGCGGGCCATGCCGACCAGATCCAAAACCTTTTGGGCGCGCGCATGGAGTTCTTCATCTAGCGTCATTTTCTTTTCCCCCAAAAACAAAGCCCCCTCTCGGGGGCAAAGCATTTTATTGAAATAATCCGGCCCCGAAGGAGCTCTACTGGGGCGCGTCGGCCTTCAGTTCGCCGAGGGCCTTGGCCAAAAGCTCGTTTTGCCGGACGATGATGTAAGACATATAGGCCTGAACCCTGGCCGCGTTTACCTTCACCGTCTCGGCGTCCGAGCCGGATAGGTTGAAATCCTTGGTGATGTCCCTCGCCTTTTCCACGAGCTCCTTCATGTCGTCGCAGCGGGAGATTTCGCGAAAGACGGAGTCCTCACCGGCCAGCGCCTGGGATACCGAGACCGCAAGGAAAAAAAGGACGGCTGACGCCAAAAGGGCTTTTTTGCGCATGGCTCTCTCCTTGACGCATGAAATAATCAGACGCCTTGGATTATAAACCAGCGGGGCGCGGGGATAAAGCTATTCTTCGGGGCGGTAGTTCTTGGGCTTGCGGCCCCTCTTCTTGGGTCGCAGGCGGATGCCCATCTCCCCTTCGAGGCCGAGTATGAAATTTTCCGAACCCATCGGGCGACCGGTGGACTCGTGCTGGCCAAGCTTTTTTATAAAAGCGGGCGCAAGGGGTTTTGCGAGGAATTTTTCCCAGTTCTGTATCCTGCCGACCGACTTCGGGGCGCCGAGCGGGTCGGCAACGCCGCCCAGCCTCGCCCGAGAAGAGGCCCATGGATACGCCTCGGGGGAAAGCACAAGGCCGGTGGCTAGCGGCACAAGCTCTATGAACTTCGCCGTGTCGGCTACATTGTCTTTTTCTATCGCGAACGAGTTGAAC
The DNA here is from genome assembly GCA_009724975.1 of bacterium. Taxonomy (GTDB): domain Bacteria; phylum Desulfobacterota; class Deferrisomatia; order Deferrisomatales; family BM512; genus SCTA01. The sequence continues at coordinate 6,752 of SRXB01000036.1, forward strand.
CGCGCGTGCCAAAGACGCCCCTCTTTGCCGAGGCGGGCGTTAACTTCCCGTGAATACCGCCTGTGGACCTCGCCAAGAGCCCTTGCGAGCCCCTCCTCGCTCGACGGGACCACGAGGAGGCTGACCCTGTTGAAAATCAGCGACCACGCTAGAACGTCAATCTTTTGAAGTTCAAAGGCCTCCGAGGCGAGGCTGAGGTAAAGGCCGTAATCCTCGGGCGAGAAAAAGGCCTGCTGGTTGTCGAAACCCCTTTGGGTAACGACATGAGGAAGTCCGGGAATAACTATGCGTGCTATTCTAACCATACATTTAAGTTATCTCTTTTTTTTCTTTTGTGAATAAAAAAAATGGGGCGAACTGGCGTCGGAGAATGAGGATAATTAGAGGCAATTTTAACTAAAATAAATAAAATTTGGGTTAGCCGCAAATGAACTCCACAAATACGCCGTTGTCTCATTGAAGAGGCTCATTCGGGCCGAAAAAAAGAAGCATCATAAAAAAAGTTTTATAGCTCCGAAAAAACTTCGTCGATTCCTCGCCATTGCGCACCCCCCGTCTTTTTACATTGGCCTCAAATCCCTTATTTGGCAAAATGCGTCGCTGGAGGACGGATGACGAAACCCCTTTTGAAAGCCAATGCTTCATATCCATGGGCGGGCCCGCTTCTCGCGGCCATGGTTTTTTTCCTCTACGCAAAAACACTAACCTTCGGCCTCATGCCGCTGGACGACGCCGATTACCTCTTCAAAAACCCGGCGGTCGCGGGAGGGCTGGACCTCCCCTCGCTCAAGGCCGCCTTCACGACAATCCAGCAAAGCTACTACATACCCCTCACCTGGCTCTCCTACGCCGCCGACATCACTGTTTTCGGCCCCTCCCCGAAAGGGTTCCACGCTACCAACGCCATCCTCTTCGCCCTCACCGCCTGGCTCTTTTACTCCTTCGCGCGCAAGGCCACCGGTTCCGGAGCCGTCGCGCTCGCCTCGGCCTTGCTCTTCTCGCTCCACCCCTCACGCGTTGAATCCGTGGCGTGGATAAGCGAACGAAAAGACCTTCTCAGCGGGCTTTTCCTCCTTCTCGCCCTCACAAGCCACATCGACTGGTCGCGGGAGAAAAAGCCCAAACATTACGCGGCATCCCTGCTCTGTCTTATGCTCGGCCTCTTGGCCAAGCCCTCCCTTGCCGTCGCCCCCGCGCTCTTTCTAACGCTCGACTTTTGGCCCCTGGGCCGCTTTTCCGGCGGGAAAGAGACGACACGAAGCCTTATTGCCGAAAAAATCCCCCACATTCTACTCTGCGCCGCCTTCGCGGCCCTTACCCTTGCCAGCCAGGGCGAAAACATCTCCGCCGCGAGAGGATACGGCCTCGTTTCAAACGCCTCCTTCGCCGCGGTGAACTTCTTCCGCTACCTTTGGCGCACCGCTTGGCCCTTCGGCTTCGAATTCTACACCTACATGACGGTCGAGGAGCCTTCGCTGGCGCTGGGGCTCTTCCTGATGGCGCTCATCGCGTTTTTGGCTTACTTCCTCTGGCGGATCAGAGGCCCCGCCCCCCAACTTTTCGCCGCCTTCCTCTGGTTCGCGGCGGCCCTCTTCCCCGTGAGCGGATTTTTCGTGGTCGGCCTCCAGCCCTACTCCGACCGCTTCACCTACATCCCCCACATCCTCCTCTTCATCGGCCTTTGCTCCTTAGCCGTGGAAAAATCAGGCAGGAGCGGATTGAAAATATTTTGGGGCTCGGCGGCGGCGCTCTCGCTCCTCTTCGCGGCCTCCTCTTTTTACGCCATGGAAAGCTGGCGGGACGAAAAAACTTTTTTGGCTAAATTGCGCGAAAGAAACGCCGAAGACCCGCTATACCACCGCCTTGAGGGAGCACGCCTCTCTCGGGAGGGGGATTTTTCCGGCGCGGCGCGCTCCTTTGGCCAGGCGGCCCGCCTCTCTCCCGAGACGCAAAGCCTTCACGCCGAGCTCGGCACGGCGCTGGCACTATCGGGAAAGCTGAAAGAAGCCGCGGCGGAGCTGCAAAACGCCGTGGAGCTTGGGAGCAGGGACCCGCAGGTATTTTTCCTTCTGGGCATGTGCCGCACCGACCTGGGCGACCTTGAGCGGGGCGGGGAAAAAATCGACGAGGCAATCGCCATCTCGCCCGCCGATTACAACCTCCCGCTCCAGTACGCCATGCTCCTTTTCGACCTCGGCCAGAGGGAGAGGGCGGCCCTGTATTTCCAGAAAGCCCTCCTTACGGCCAAAGAGGGCCGCGAAAAGGAAGACGTAATATCACAGATGATAAAGCGCTCCATTAAGTGGTAGATTAAAGGGCCAAAATTCAGTAACGAAAAGACGGACACACGGCAAAAGATTCATGGCGAAAAACAAAAAAGAAAAACCTCCCGAGGGCGCTAAAAAAGCGCCCTGGCTTGAGCCGGACGCCAGCGAGCCCGCCGCGTTCATGGAAACCCCCATAAGGAGCCACCTTCTCTGGCTTTTAGCTCTGGGGCTCTTCGCAGGAGGATCTCTTAACGGCTATTTCCTTGCCGAAGGCGGCCTTTGCGCCGAAAACCTGCTCCTCTGGAGAGAGATTCCACTCATCGGCGGGGCCAATCCCTTCCTCTTCACCCTTTTCTCCGGATTCGCCCTTCCGCTTGCCCTCTCGCTTGGACTCCTCCTCCTCTTTCGCCTCCTCTTCAAGCGAACACACACCATAATATTGCTCCTGGCCATTTGCGCCTTCTCCCCAGCCGCAACCGCGGCAACCGGAGACTTTCGCTGCATGCTGGACGCGGCATTGGCCGCCCACCTCGCCGCCGCGTCGGTGTATTTCGCAAAAACCCGCTCCCAAAAGGGATTTTTGCTACTCGGACTGGCTTTAGCCTCCTGCGCCGCGCTAATGAACCCTCTTGCCTTCGCATTTACGGCGGCTTTCTTCCTCTGCGCCGCCGCGCTCATCTCGCTGGCGCTCAAAAAACCGCCCCTTTCTCTCTTTTCGGGCGCTCCCGCCCTCCACTGGACCGCGCTGGCCCTCCTTTGCGCCGCCATTTCCGGCGCTTTAGCGTCTGTTTTCGCGACGGCTGGGGGCTTCGCCCCCCTTCGGGCCGCAAACCCGCTTGAAATCCTCGCCATCTCCACCATAGGCGTGGGGGTTGTGTCCGGCGGGCCGCTTTTACCCTTTCCGGCGGAGGCGCAAGGGCTCTCCTACTCTTACATGGGAGCGCTCGCCCTTCCGCTTTGCGCGGTCGGCGTTATATGCTCCGGCAAAAAAACCAGGGCGGCGCTCTTGGCCCTGCTCGGCCTTTTAGCGGCGGTTTCTCTTACCTTTTTCTTGCCGCAGCTTTTGGCCGCCCTCCCGAAGCTGACAAAAACTTCTTACGGCGGGACCCTTTTCGGCGCGGGCGGTTTCATAATAGTATCGGTGTGCGCCGGATACGGAATTGAAGCCCTTCTTGAGGGGGACAAAAAGAAGGCCCGAGTGCTGGCGGCCTGCTTTGCGGCTTCCATGGCGGCGACGGCGTTGCTTTTCGCGGTTTCCTACGCCAACGCTCCCTTCCACCCCGCCCCGAACGCGCCGAAGAACATCTTCGGCTTCGGCGTTTTGATGGCGCTTTTATACGCGGTTGCGCTGGGCTGGCTCTCGAAGGCGCGTGGGGAGTCGCAGGCGAAAAAGGTTTTCGCCTTTATAATCGCCCTTTGCCTGGTGGACGTCTCAACCGCCGCCTCGTGGCACGTGCGGCAGGTGCAGTGGCCTTCGATGAAAAAAGCCGCCTCTTCAGGCGGCGGCGAAAAGGCGGCCCAAACGGCCTTTTTAATGAAGACCGGGGGCGGCGCCCCTTAAAACCGAATATTTAGCACTGGCCGAGGCTGGTGAAAAACCAGAGGAGAAATAAAGATATGGCCCAATTCCACCCCCTTTTCCAGGGATTGATGATTCTTGTAGTGGTAGCGGCGTGGTCGCTTGGCATGATGAGGATGAGAAAACCCAAGGCCGACGACCCCCTTCGCTTCCGCAGAAAACTTCACATGAAGGTTGGGAAGGTCGCGACAATCGGGATATTGATAGGAGCTGTAGGCGGCTACGCTGGAGCCCTCTCGGTGGTCGGCAAAATCTTCAACTTCGGCGATACCCACGCCCTTACGGCGCTGCCGGCGATATTTTTCACGGCCATGGGCCTCTACACGGGCCTCCTGCTGGAGAAGAACCCCGGGCAAAACCCGAACCTCACCAAGGTCCACGGCATGGTGAACTCCATGGCCCTGGCCTTTTGCCTCATTCAAATGAGGACGGGGCTTGACCTGCTGCAAAACGCCGCCAAATAGGACGGACGCCCTCAGGCCCCGGGCGCCCTCCTGTAGGGGGGCACCGAGGCCTTTTCCGAGTCGAAAAAAACCCTTACCTTCGCCGCGACCTGATTCTCGGACATATTGTCGGCGGGCTCCATCCCCACAACCTTGTTCGAGACCTCCCTGAAATCGTCCATTTCCGACAAAAGCTCCATTTTGGCTGCTCCCGGGCCGAAAATGAAGATGCGGTCGGCCCCGCTGACGGCTCCTATCACCTCGCGGTACCAGCTCCTTAGATGCCCCTTGCGCCTTCGCTCCACCTTCTTTTCCGAGATTATCTCAAAGCCGCCGTGTGGCCGTATCCTCGGCTCCACATCCGAAAAGATGACGCTGCGAGACTCTTTGCCGCCTGTTAGCTTGACGATGAAAGCCTTTTCGTGGTCGATCCAAAGCCCTATTTTCTTTTCCATGACGGCTCCTTCTGGGGGAAGGCGAAGCGTCGGCGGCCCAAATGGCGCTGGCGCTTGGGTTCTTTGGCGAAAAGATTTGCCGGTGGGTAGCGATGGAGAGGAGGGGACGACGTTTGACATGAGACTCCGCGGGGTGTGGAGGTTGCCTCTGCGTCATGAGTTAAATTTATCGCCGATTCGCCGTCGGGCAAGGGGGAATTTTCAGCGGCGGTCGACAAAGAAGAGAAGGGTTACCGAAATTAGCACCAGCGCGCCCCCGAGAATCTGCCCGTGGCTAAGGAGCTCTCCGAAGAGGAGGTTGGCCGCCACCACGCTGACGATGGGGCCGACGAAGCTGGTCATCGCCGTCTCCGCCGCCCCGATGCGAGATATCGCCGCCACGAGGAGGACCATCGGCAGAAAGGTGGAGAAAAAACCCATGGCGAGGGCTACTATGAAAACCAGCGGTGGAGCAGCTATCGGCGTGAACCCCCAGAAGACCACCGCCGGTATCACCGACCAGTAGCTGACCGCCGACGCGACCGCCATCGACGACTGGCGGGAGGAAATTTTCTGTATTATCAACTGGTAGGCGGCG
>SRXB01000037.1 GCA_009724975.1 bacterium
GATCCGGCCTGGTCGCCCGACGGCTCCTCCATAGCGTTTTCTGGTATGGACGAAAAGGGGGCATTTCAGGTATTTATAACCGATCCGGAGGGGCAAAAAATTTCTCAAATCACTTTCGGATCGTATGATACACTAGAGCCTAGCTGGTCGCCCGACGGCAGATTCCTGGCCGTCACCTCCAGAAGGGATGGCGACGAAGCCGTTTACGTACTAAGGGTGGGTTCCGGCGCGCTTTTACGGGTCTCTCCCGTAGGTTTGCGCGCAAGCCAACCCTCATGGTCGTTTGCGGAACCGGCAAAAAACTGATCTTTTTATTTCGCCTTGTATGCAAGGAGGTTTCGAGGAAATGAAACACAAGAGGATTTTCAGGGTTTTCCTTATCGGGCTCTCGCTTTGCGCCCTGCTTATGGCCTGTTCCTCCGGCCAGCAGACCGTAACAAGCCAAAATGAGCCGGGCAAAGCCCCTGCCGGCGGCGAACCCCCGAAACCCCCTGCGGGAGGCACAGAAGCCGGCGGCTCCACTCCCGCCCAGGGAGGGCAAACCACGCAAAGCGGCGGCGCTCCCACAGGCGGAGCCCCCGCCAATCCCCCCGGAGGTCACACCGCGGGCCCGAACAACCCCGAACCGCCGGTAGTAGCCCCCACCGGAACGGCAAACGCGGTCGACGGAGCGCTAAAGCGCGTCCACTTCGACTACGACAAGTCCAACATCACCCCCGAAGCCGCCGATATACTCAAGAAAAACCGCGACTATATAACGGCAAATCCCGCCGTCAAGGTTTTGATAGAAGGCTACTGCGACGAGCGCGGCACTATCGAATACAACCTCGCCCTGGGAGAACGCAGGGCCAACGCGGTCCGCAGATTCCTCGAAGACCTCCGCGTCGACCCCAAGCGCATGGACACCATAAGCTACGGCGAAGAGCGCCCTGTCGATCCCGCGTCCACGGAAGAAGCCTGGGCTAAAAACCGCCGCGCCGAATTCAAGGAAATCCAGAAGTAAGCCATGAAAATCCACAGCGGCAGTTTAACCAAAACCGCCCTCGCGGCCTGCCTCCTGTCAGCCCTTACCCTCGGCGGCTGCGTCACTGTCGACCAAAACCAGGCCTCCACGACAAGCCGCGAGGATATTGTCGCGAAACTTCAGGAGGAGGTTCAGGTTCTTAAAAGGGCCGTGGACGAACACAACACCCGTCAGGCCACCGAAGTCGCCCTCTCCGAGAGGGTCGCGCAGCTCGGGGCCAGGGTCGACCAGATGGATCAGGAAGTCAAGGCGCTCAAGGGCAAGGTGGAAGAGCTGGACATCCGCTCCAGGCAGGCCGCTCCCCAGCAATCGCAAGGGGTGGAGGGCATCCGCACCCAGATAGCAGACCTCGCCACCCGCATTGAGTCCCTCTCCACCCAGGTCACCCCAAGGGCGCAGGATAAAAAAGGCAAGATAGAGGGGCAGCAGCCCGAGGCCGTAAAAACCGCGCCTCCGGTCGTACCGCCGGTAGCCGTCGACGCTACGAAAAGCGGCGAAGAGACCAAAAAACTCTATGACACCGGCTACAACCTCTACCGCCAGGGCAAATACGCAGAAGGCAGGCAAGCTCTGGAAGAATACATCAAATACTACCCCGACACCCCGCTCACCGACAACGCCCACTTCTGGATCGGCGAGTCCTACTACAACGAAGGACAGTACGAAAAATCCATCCTTGCCTACGACAAAATCGTGCGCGAATTCCAAAAGGGGGACAAGGTCCCCAGCGCTCTTTTGAAACAGGCCTTCGCCTTCGACGCCCTTGGCGACCAGCTGGACGCCAAGATACTCCTCAAAAAGCTCATAAAAGAGTACTCCGACTCCGAACAGGCGGCTGTCGCCAAGCGCAAGCTGGAAGTTTTGGGCGAATAACAGCAACGTCATTGAATGAACGCGAGGCGCGGCCAAATGGGCCGCGCCTTTTGATTTTGCCCCGAAGGTCGCCGGATGAAAATCACCCTGCCGGAAATAATAAAAAACCGCATGCCCAAGACGCGCAAAATGCGTCTCGCGGCGGCCTTTTCCGCGCTGTTTTTCATCCTCGTGGCCATGGCCGTTTTCCTTGTCGGCGTATTTTCCGACCTGCCCGACGTAAAAGCCCTCCGTGAATACAACCCGCCGAGAACATCGACCATATGGAGCCGCGACGGCGTCCTAATGGCCGAGCTCTTTAACGAAAATCGTTACCCGATAGACCCCCGCACCCTGCCAAGGCACATCCGCGAAGCCTTCCTAGCCGCCGAAGACGACAACTTCTTCGAGCACGGAGGGCTTGATTACCTCGGCATCCTTAGGGCCGCCTTCACCAACGTTGTCGAAGCCAAAGTATCGCAGGGCGGCTCCACCATAACCCAGCAGGTAGCCAAATCCCTTCTCCTTTCGCCGGAACGCACCCTCAAAAGGAAGCTGCGCGAAGCCATACTGGCTATACGAATGGAGAAAAACCTGAGCAAAGAAGAGATACTGAATCTCTATCTCAACCAGATTTTCCTCGGCCACGGCTCCTACGGAATCGAGGCGGCGGCGCGCACCTACTTCGGCGTACCAGCGAAAAACCTCACCCTTGACCAGGCCTCGCTGATTGCGGGCCTTCCCCAGGCCCCCAGCCGCTACGACCCCTACAAACACCCGCAACTGGCGCTGGAAAGACGGAGCTACGTCCTTGGCCAGATGGAGAAAAACGGCTGGATAACGGCGATCGAAGCCAAGACCGCAAAAGAAGCCCCCCTAAAGCTGACCGGCTACCGCAACCTCTTCAAATCCGTTGCTCCCTACTACGCGGAAGAGGTGAGAAGGGATCTGGAAGACAAATTCGGCACTAAAACCCTCCTTGAGGGAGGCCTTAGAATATCCACCGCCATGGACTCCCGACTCCAGAAAGCCGCCGAGGAGGCACTGCGCTCCGGCCTTGAGGAGATTTCCATGCGCGCCGGTTACAGGGGCGCGCTGGCGAAGGTCGCCAAAGAGGAGGATGAAGAGGTTTACCGCTCCGCCGACGCCCCGACCGACGGCTCAAGAGGCAGGGCGGTCGTCAAAGCCGTCGGAGCGGACGGCATAACAGTCATGCGCGCGGGCCAAAACTTTTTCATACCCGTCGAAAGGATGAAATGGGCCCTTTCGGACCTCTTCCCCTCGCCCACCGCCAGGTTTAGGGTTGGCGACGTGGTTTTCGTAAAATTCCTCTCGTCAAAAGGCGCACTCGCCGCCCACCTTGTTCAGGAGCCTAAGGTTGACGGCGCTTTGATCTGCCTGAAAGCCGACACGGGCGAGGTTCTGGCCGACGTTGGGGGCTACGACTTTTCCAAAAGCCAGTTCAACCGCTCCACACAGGCCCAGCGGCAGGCCGGCTCATCCATAAAGCCGCTCCTTTACGCCTACGCAGTCGAAAAGGGCTACACTCCGGCCACCCAAATCTACGATTCCCCCATCGTCTTCGACACCGCGGGGCTGGACAAGAAATGGAAACCCAAAAACTACGGCGACAAGTTTTACGGCGCGACAACCCTAATGGAAGCGCTTGTGAAATCAAGAAACGTCGTCACCGTCAAGATGCTTCAGGACGTAGGGGTGACCGGCGCGGTCAACTACCTAAAAGCCCTAGGCCTCGAAAGCAAAATCGAGCCGAACCTCTCCATAGCGCTGGGGTCGCCAGCCGTCACCCTCGCCGACATGACGGCCACCTACGCCGTCTTCGCCAACGGCGGGTACAGGCACGCGCCAATCTTCACCTCAAGGGTCGAAGACAAAGAGGGGAGGCGCCTGCTTGAGAAAAAGCCCGACCAAGGCCCCTCGCGCATCTCCGCGCAGGTCTCGTGCGTCGTAAACCAGATGATGCAGGAGGTCTTGCGAAGCGGAACGGGAGGGCGCGCGGGCGGGCTTGCCGTACCTTCGGCGGGAAAAACCGGTACTACCAATGAAAACCGCGACGCGTGGTTCATAGGGATGACGCCCGACCTCGTGGCTGGCATCTGGATAGGATATGACGACAACCAGCCCCTCGACGACACCGAGACCGGCGGCCGCGCCGCCGCCCCAATCTGGAAGGATTTCATGGAGAAGGCGGTGAGGCATTACTACGAAAAGGGCGATTTTCCCGTGCCCTCGGGGATAGAATTCGCCCGTTTCGACTCCGTCACGGGTAAACTTCCTTCCGCCTCCTCCGAGAAAGCCTACTACACCGCCTTTTTAGAGGGGACCGCCCCCGTCACCCCCCCGTCCGGCGCGAAATCAAAGAAAAAAGAATCCGCAGATTCCTCGGTGGACTACCAAGACCCCGGCAACCTGGACCTCCTGCGATGACAACACCCAGACTGATAGACGCCTTCTCGCGCAAGATAAACTACATGCGCATATCGGTTACCGACAGGTGCAATCTGCGCTGCGTCTATTGCATGCCGCCGGAGGGGTTAAAGCTGATGGACCACCGCGAGGTTCTCTCCTACGAGGAGCTCTTGCGGGTTGCCAGGGTGGCGGTGGCGCTGGGCATACAAAAAATCCGCATAACTGGCGGCGAACCTCTAGTCAGGCGCGGCATAACCGAATTCATAGCCAAACTTTCGGCGATAGAAGGCATCCAGGACCTCTCACTCACCACAAACGGGACCCTGCTCTCCAAAATGGCGGGGGAACTTAAAAGCGCCGGTCTGAACCGCATAAACATAAGCCTAGACACCCTCAGGCGCGATGTTTTCGAAAAGATAACCCGCGTGGACGCCCTCCAAAGCGTCCTTGACGGCATAGCGGCGGCCAAGGCGGCCGGCTTTGACCCCATAAAGGTAAACGTCGTCGCGATGCGCGGGGTCAACGACGGCGAAATACTCGATTTCGTCAAACTGGCGGCGGACCTCGACATTGAAGTCCGCTTTATCGAATACATGCCCAGCCGCGAGGAATTCTGGGAGAAAAACGCCCTTGTCCCCGCCGAAGAGATATTGAAGGTCATCGGCTCCGCATTTGCCCTCACCCCCGCGAGGCGCGAAGCCACTTCGGGGCCCTGCAGGGTCTTTTCCCTGCCCCAAAGGGGTCGGGTGGGCGTGATAAGCCCCCTGAGCGAACACTTTTGCGGCGACTGCAACAGGGTAAGGCTCACCGCCGACGGGAAACTAAGGGGTTGCCTCTTCGTTTCCAGGGAGCGCGACCTGAAAGAGATTTTGCGAAACCCGGCCCTTGGCGAGCGAGAGATAGAAGAGGCCCTGAAGGCTACGATAATGGAGAAGCCCGAAGGCCACAAACTCTCCGAGCGCCAGGACAGCGGCGAAAAGTGCGGCCTCGCCATGAGCAGGGTGGGGGGCTGACCCTAAACCCGAAAATCCACCGCCGCCCTCGCAAGCGCCAGGGCGTAAACTCTCGTGGCCCCCGCCTCGCGGCATTTTCTGGCGCAAAGCCTAATGGTCGCAAGAGAGGTCGCCACATCGTCAACTAAAAGCACCCGCCCCGAAAGCCCTTCGTTAACATCGTAAAGCCCGCGAACCGCCTTCTTTCGCTCCGCAAGGCTCAACCCCGCGAGCCGCTTGCCGCTTTGCGTCTTTTTTAGCGCCGAAGGTCGAAAATCGGCTTTCAATTCCCTCGCAAGCCTTCTGGCCAGTAGAGCCGGAAGGTCGAATCCTCGCGCCGCGAGCCCCGCCCTGTGGCAGGGGACGGGAACCACGCCCTCGAAGGTCGTTTCGCTGAAGTTTTCGCGCAAAACGCAAAGCGATAGCTCTTCCAAAAGGCGCTGGAGGGGTAACTGCGCCTTGTATTTGAAGGAGTGAACGGCCTCCTTGAGGCCGGAGCCGAAGACTCCCCAGCAATGGAGCCTTTCAAAGGACGGCGGCTTTTTGAGGCAGGAGGGGCAGGGATGGGGAACTCCCTGCCCGCTGAAGGGCAGGGAGCAGACCGTGCAGCGAAATACGGGAAGGGGCGAAAATTCGCCTGCGCAGCCTTCGCAAAGATGCGCCCCAAGACCATTGCCCGACTCGAAAGGGCCTATGGATCCTCCGCAAAGAACGCAGGCCCGAGGCAGCAAAAGCCCCGCGACTTCCCCTAAAATCCCCCCGAACATTCTCCCCCCGTTTGCGGCTCAGCTCCTTAAAAGGCTCCTTCCGCTCATCTCTTCGGGCTTTTTAATACCCATTATCTCCAGAATGGTGGGTGCCACGTCCGCCAGTATGCCGTCTTCGCGAAGTTTAGCGCCCGCCTTTTCCCCGTCACACAGAATAAAGGGGACGCGGTTGGTGGTGTGGGCGGTCATGGGCTGGCCGGAGTGGTGATCCCACATCTCCTCGGCGTTGCCGTGATCGGCTGTAACCATAAAGGCGTAGCCGTTTTCCGAAAGGGCTTTGGCCAGCGCCCCCACGCACTCGTCGACGGCCCTCACGGCTTTTTCGGCGGCCTCCATGATTCCGGTGTGGCCGACCATGTCGAGGTTTGCGAAATTAACGACTATATTGTCGAATTTTCGGGTGGAAATCTCCTCAAGAAGACGATCCCGCACCCCATAGGCGCTCATCTGCGGCTTCTGGTCGTAGGTGGCCACATCCCGCGGGCTTGGAATGAGTATGCGCTCCTCGCCCTCCCATGATTTTTCAACCCCGCCGTTGAAAAAGAAGGTCACGTGGGCGTATTTCTCGGTTTCGGCTATGCGAAGCTGCCTTAGCCCCGCGCCCGAGAGGACCTCGGCGAGGATGTTCTTCATGGAATGCGCCGGAAAGGCGATTGGGGTTGTGAAGGTTTCGTCGTATTCGGTGAAAGTTGCGTAGCAGGCCAGTTTTGGCCTGTCGGAAACGTCAAAACCTTTAAAACCCTCCTCGTTGAAAACCCGCGTGAGCTGCCGGGCCCTGTCGGAGCGGAAATTGAAGAAGATGACGGAGTCCGCGTCGGAGATTTTCGCCACCGGTGATCCTTCGGCGGTCGAAATTACCGTCGGGGTAACGAATTCATCCACCTCGCCGACGCCATAGGCCTCTTCCATCGCTGCTTGCGCGCTAGGCGCAATTTTTCCCTCGCCCCTTACGAGGGAGGCGTAGGCCTTTTCGACCCTATCCCACCTGTTGTCGCGGTCCATCCCCCAGTACCGGCCCGAAACCGTGGCTATTTTCCCCGCCCCTATCGCCGAAAGCTCGCTTTCGAGCCGCTTAATGTAGCCCAGCCCCGATTTGGGCGGGGTGTCGCGCCCGTCCATGAAGGCGTGGACGAAGATTTTTGAAAGCCCACGCTCGCTGGCCATGGCCACTAGTGCATAAAGGTGCTCCTGGTGGCTGTGGACGCCGCCGTCGGACAAAAGTCCCATGAGATGGAGTGAACCGCCGCCCGCCCTGGCGCAATCGATGGCGTTTATGAGCACCTGGTTTTGCTTTATCGAGCCGTCTTTTACCGCAAGGTTTATGCGGGTGAGGTCCTGGTAAACTATGCGACCCGCGCCGAGATTGAGGTGCCCCACCTCGGAGTTGCCCATCTGCCCCTCGGGCAGGCCGACCGAGAGGCCGGAAGCCGAGAGGGTGGTGCAGGAGCATTTTTCGCAAAGGGCATCGAGGTTGGGGGTCCCCGCGCTAAGGATGGCGTTCATCTCCTTTTCCTTGCGGTGCCCCCAGCCATCGAGGATTATCAGCGCGGTTTTTCGCATCATCTGTCTCCGGAAAATTTCTTGTCCAAATGCAATTTCACCCGACGCGGCGCGGGTGGGTGTAAAGATTTAGCCTTCCAGCCCTGGCGTAGCCGACCACGGTGATGCAAAGCTCGTCGGCCAGCTTTAAGGCCAGCTCGGTCGGAGCGGAGCGTGAAACCAGAAGCGGGACCCCCATCTTGGCGACCTTGAGCAGAATTTCGGAACTGATGCGGCCCGTGGTGAAAAGCGCGGTCCCCCAAAGGTCGATTCCGTCCAAAAGAGCGCGACCGACCAGCATGTCAACCGCGTTGTGCCTGCCTATGTCAGCGCGGAAAAGCAGCGTCTCTTTCCTGGTGGCCAGACTCGCGTTGTGGGTGCCGCCTGTGCGTTTGAAGACCTCGGAGCGGGTGTTCAGCTCCCCGACCCTGGCCAGAATCTCTTCGGGCGAGAAAAAGGCCTCGGAAGAGAGCGGCTTCACCCTTAGCGCGTCAAGGGGATGGTAAAAGGTGGTCCCTTTGCCGCAACCGGTGGTCAAGGTCCTTCGCTCAAGGAGTTTGCCCACGAGGTTGGCGTCGCCGCGGACCTCAAGGCGCACCACACCCTTATCCTCGTGCCAGCCGAGCAGGTCGGCCCGTTCGGAGATGAACCCCTCGGACCTCGCGAACCCCACGGCAAGCTCAAGGGGGTTGTCCCCCATCGTCAGGAGGGTGACAATCTCCTGCCCGTTCACGAAAATAGTCAGGGGAGTCTCCATCACCACTTCGTCGGTGAATTCAGACCAATTCCCGTCCTTGAAGCGCCTCACGGGCCACCCGGTTATGTTCAACCCTGAACCCTCCCCTTCGGACCAGCGACCCGCACTTCTCCCTTTCTCATGGTGACTCGGGCGGAATCAAGAAACTCTGCGAGCGGTATGGTGTATTTGCGGCTTGCGCCGGTAAGCTCCTTGACATCGGCGATGGTAATCTCTCCCTTTTGGGCCAAAAGCTCCCTGACCTTGATGATGAACCCATCCATGAGGGCCGCCTCGAAATAAAAGCCCTCCTTGGTCCTTGCAAGCTCCCCCTCCGCGACGAGGAAAGAGGCCACCGGCTTCACCGCAGCCGCCTGGCTTTGTGCTTTTTCGGCCAAATACTCCACCGTGGGTCCCTCGAAACCGCTTTCGCGTACAATTTTCATCACAAGGGTTCTTAGCCCCTCGTCTTTTTCGTTAAAGCTTACCTTAAAATCGCTCCTGAAAATAAAATCTCCCTCCGAATCGACCTTTTTCTCGGCAATGAGCCTTTCGATCGTGAACTGGACGATTTTTTCGTCGAGCCACGAGGGAAATTTGGAACGCAGTTCGCCGACGCCCATTCCGCGCCGAAGGGGGTTTTCGCGGTGGAAATCGCCAAGCAGCGAGAGGATTTTAGCAGCCGTTTCGCCTATGAAGGAGAGGCTGACATGGCGCTGGGCCTTGCGGTCGGCCACCGCGCACCACCCCTTCTGCACAGCCTTTTGCAAAAGATTCCTGGCGTCGTCTAGTGTGACGAGCAGGGCGGCCTGCGCCTCCTTGGGGGTGAGCCCCGCGTGCCGCCTTAGCTCAAGAAAGGTCTTGAGCCTCTCCTCGGCGTCTTCCGACCCTAGTTTTTCCAGCCTCTCAAGCGCGTTTTCGTGCTTGCTCTTGTGGCGCGAGGGGCGGTGGTCGAGTATCGTTCCGCCGCCGACGGTTCGCGCCGGTGAGAAACCGCGAAGGACGAATCTGTCTGAGGGGCAGGCGATGAATTTTTCCCGCGAGCGAAGCTGGACGAACCCCTCGCCCCCGGCCTCCATAACTCCTCCGCCCAAAATTGAAACGGTGACGGGGACTTCGCGGGCCGAGATGTGGAGTCGAAGTTTCTGCCGGTCTTTCAGGGGCTTTTCCGCCGAGGGGAGGATTCGCAGGCGGGCATCCACCATATAGGTGGCCTCCATTTCCCCCGGGTGAGCGACGATGTCGCCCCTTTCGATTTCATCCACGCCGACGCCGGAAAGGTTGAGCGCGGTGCGTGAGCCGGCGTAAGCCTTGTCAACCGCCTCCCCATGCACCTGCGCGCCACGGACCTTAGCCTCTTTACCCGAAGGGAGGACTACCACGTCATCGTCCCTTTTCACGGAGCCGGTAAGGAGGGTTCCGGTAACTACCGTGCCGAACCCCTTCATGGTGAAGACCCTGTCTACGGGAAGGCGGAATAGGCCCTTGGCGTCCTTGGTCTTTATGGAATCGGCCAGCTTTGATATCTCGCCTTTTAAAAGCTCCACACCCTCGCCCGTTACCGCGCTCACGGGGACGACGGGGGCATTCTCAAGAAAAGTGCCTTTCACCAGCTCCGAAACGTCTTCGCGGGCCAGCTCCGCCATCTCGGCGTCAACCATGTCGATTTTGGTGAGGGCGACAACGCCTGCCGGAACCCCCAGAAGAGAGCAGATGTCGAGGTGCTCGCGCGTCTGGGGCATTACCCCCTCGTCGGCGGCGACGATGAAAAGCACCATGTCGATGCCGAAGGCGCCCGCGACCATGGTTTTCACGAATTTCTCGTGGCCAGGCACGTCCACTATGGATATGCGCCTGCCGTCGGCCAGATCCAGCGTAGCAAACCCAAGCTCGATGGTTATTCCGCGCTTCTTTTCCTCTTTGAGCCGGTCGGTGTCGATGCCGGTGAGGGCGCGGACCAGCGAGGTTTTGCCATGGTCGATGTGGCCCGCCGTTCCCAGAATTATTCTTTTGGGTTGTGACATAAATATTTTAGCCCGATAATTTTGTGTGAACTCTTCTCGCCCGATGCTAACAAAGGGAGGCTCGGCGGGCAAGGAAACCCTGTCTCACTTCCGATGGGAAAGAAGATAAATGCCGCAATTTCTCGCAAACAAGGCCGACATAGACGAAAAGGGCAAAACTGCGATTCTCAGGGGGGAGGAGGCGCGCCACCTCTCGCTCTCCACGCGGGGGCGCACCGGCGACGAGGTTTTCATTTTTGACGGCGATGGGAACAAATTCAGGGGGATTGCCTCCCTCTTCACAAAAGACTCCGTCACAGTCTCCTCCCTCATCCCCATACCCTCCTCCGAGCCGGAGGCGAGAATCACGGTGGCCCAGGCGCTGATAAAGGGCGACCGCTGGGAGTGGTTTCTCGAAAAAGCGGTGGAGCTAGGAGCCTGCGAGATAATACCACTGGTGACCGAGCACACCGTGGTAAGGCCTGAAAAAGGCGAGGGCCCAAAAAAACTTCAGAGGTGGGAAAAGATACTTCTGGCGGCCGCAAAACAAAGCGGCAGGGCTAAAATCCCCTCCATCGGCGAGCCTCTGGCCCTTGAAAAATGGCTTTCGGGAATGGGGAAAAACGATGGGGCGAAAAAGTTGGTCTGCTCCGAAAGAGACGGCGAATGCGCAACCCTTCCGGAAAAGGGCGAAAATATAATAGTAGCGGTTGGACCGGAAGGGGGGTGGAGCGAATCGGAACTCGGCGCTTTTTCCCGAAAAGGCTTCGCGCCTCTTAGCCTGGGCCCGCTTATCCTTCGCAGCGAAACAGCCGCTCTTAAAGCGCTTTCACTCCTATGCCGCTGACCAGAAAGGCAAAAACAGCGAAAAGCTTGCCGTTTTAACCACTTCGTGATACTTTTTGCGGTGGCTAGCAGTTGCTACATACGGCGATAACCTCAAATAACGAGGCAAGCTGACATGAAATGCCCAAAATGCGGATACACCAGCTTCGATTACCTTAACGAATGCAAAAAATGCGGCACGGACATCTCCGATGTTCGGGCGATGCTGGGGATAATAGCCATAGCGCCCGAAGATCGCGCCCTGGCGAAACCAGCCGCGTCCACCGCCCAGGCCGAGCCCGACCATGACGAGCTGGATTTCTCAACGGCGGGACTACTCGCCGACGTGGATACCCCCATTGAGAAAGAATCCTCGCTGGGCGGCGATTTCATAACCGACTTCGAATCCGAGGGGGATTCGGACGAAGATACCGCCGACAGTGCCCTGGTCGAGCACACCAGCTACAGCGCCCCAGCCGCAAAGCCCGCCGCGAGCGTGCCAACGCCGGTAAAGCCCTCGGGCTTCGACTTTAGCGAAAACGACGACGGCACCCTTGCGATAACCGGCGCCGGGGAGGAAAACGACGACGAGAGCGCCCCGAGCGACGACTTTCTCGACATGGATTTCTCCGACGTCTTCGACGAAGGGAAAAAGAAATAAAAGCCGCCGTTCCGGTGAGCGCCAAAGCTACAATCGGCTTGACACGGCCCCCCAACTAAGGTAAAAACGGCCTTCCTCCCGCCCTCGGGCGCGGAAGAAACGGGCAGGTAGCTCAGTCGGTAGAGCAGGGGACTGAAAATCCCCGTGTCGGCGGTTCAATTCCGTCTCTGCCCACCAATAAAAACAAAGG
>SRXB01000606.1 GCA_009724975.1 bacterium
CCGGTGCTCGCCTCAATCGGGGCCAAGAACATAAGCGAAAACTCTCTCCTTAGCTTTACCGTCTCCGCCACCGATATCGACGGCGACGTTCTTGCCTACAGCGCTACCGGCCTTCCCTCCGGCGCGAACTTCGACCCCGCAACCAGAACCTTCACTTGGACGCCGAGCTACAGCCAGGCGGCGGCATACACTGTTAACTTCACGGTGAGCGACGGCAAACTAAACGACACCGAGGCTGTCGCCATAACGGTAAGCAACACCAACCGCATACCGACGGTCACCGCCGATGCCATAACCACGGCTATGGGCACTCCTGCCGAAGTTCTTCTCTCCGTCACCGAACTCGACGCCTCAGACGTAATCACCAGTAGCGTGAAGGTATCTCCCTCCAACGGCATCCTTGTCCAGAACGCGGACGGAACGTTCGTCTATGTGCCGAATGCGGGCTTCTACGGCTCCGACACCTTCACGATAACCGTGTCCGACGGGGCAGGGGGCTTCGCCGACGCGGTGGTCTCGGTAACGGTTCAGAAGGCCGATTCCTACCTGGACCTAACCTCCGCTACTCCCAAGACCTACAATGAGGTCGCCTACGCCGGTTCCGTAACGGTAATCGACGTCACCGGAGACAATATCCCTGACATGGTCGTTGCGGA
>SRXB01000607.1 GCA_009724975.1 bacterium
TTCGCCATTTAAAGAGGTACGTGAGCTGGGTTTAAAACGTCGTGAGACAGTTTGGTCCCTATCTTCCGTGGGCGCTGCAAGATTGAGAGAGCCTGCTCCTAGTACGAGAGGACCGGAGTGGACGCACCTCTGGTGTATCGGTTGTCACGCCAGTGGCATTGCCGAGTAGCTAAGTGCGGAAGAGATAACCGCTGAAAGCATCTAAGCGGGAAACTCGTCTCAAGATGAGTCTTGCCGGGGCCTAGAGCCCCCTGAAGGGTCGTTCGAGACCAGGACGTTGATAGGCTGGGTGTGGAAGCGCAGTAATGCGTTAAGCTAACCAGTACTAATTGCCCGTGAGGCTTGACCCTATAACTTTGACAGTCCCAGACTGATCAAAGGACGAGGATTACAAGTTATACCGTTCTTCAGAAGCCTGAAAACGCAATCAAATCAAAGCTGATTCACGCACATACGCCAGACGCGTATAATGCAACTCTACGAATTGGGTTTGTTGAGAGCCTGCACAAGGACTCAGCAAGCCAACCAGTTAAGCCTGATGACCATAGCGAGTTGGTCCCACTCCTTCCCATCCCGAACAGGACAGTGAAATGACTCAGCGCCGATGATAGTGCGGATTCCCGTGTGAAAGTAGGTCATCGTCAGGCTAATAATC
>SRXB01000608.1 GCA_009724975.1 bacterium
GAGATAGAGAACGAAAGTTTTCGCATAATAGACACCCTCGTCGACCTCGGCGGCCTCACCCTGCCGCAAAAGGCGCTGGTGAGAAGGGTAATACACGCAACCGGAGACCCCTCCTTTTCCTCCATCATCAAATGGAGCGACGGCGCCTTCGAGGCGGGGATAAAGGCCCTTTCGGAAGGGGCCGCGATAGTCACGGACGTGGAGATGGCCCGCTCCGGCATCAGCAAGGTACGCGCGGGAAAATACGGCTCCACGGTCAATTGCTACATCGGCGACGCGGGGGTGGCCGATTCCGCCAGGGAGCGCGGGGTGACCCGTTCGATAGCGGCGGTCGAGAAGGCGGTGGCCAACTTCCCCGAAGCGGTATTCGTCTTCGGCAACGCCCCAACCGCACTATTTCGCCTCCTTGAACTTTGCGACGAGGGGAAAGCCCGCCCGAAACTGGTCATAGGCACCGTGGTCGGCTTTGTGGGGGCCGCCGAGTCGAAGGAGGCCCTTATGGCCAGAGACGACCTCAACTGGATCGCCTGCGCGGGCAACAAGGGTGGAAGCAACGTCGCCGCCGCCTGCGTCAACGCCCTCTTCAAGGCCGTGATGGGAGAGGTGTAGCCGCCAGATGGCGAAAAAAGCCTTAAGACACGGCTATTCAACCGG
>SRXB01000282.1 GCA_009724975.1 bacterium
TTGAAAAGCCGCTGGAAACAGCGGCTTTTCTTTTGCCCATGGACAAGGTTTCCTCGGCTCGACCATTGCGCGTCAAACGTGAAAGGCTTCCTTGGTTGGTGGTAAGGTTCCAATATTGAAAAAGATAATTTTCAATGATAGGGTGGCGGGAGCATCGGGGTTGCCTGATGCCCTCCTTAAAGCCCGCCATTGCTGGCCTTGCGAAATGTGTGCTGACTTAATGTCGTATTGCGTGAAATTCTGCGTTGATGATGGTTTGGGTCAGTAGAAAGGCGACTGTTTGAACGACATACTCATCGAGAGCCTGCGCTCGGTGATCGTTTTTGTAATCATCGTAATTCTGCATTGGCGGCGTAGAGAATACGCCATTCGTGAAAAATCAGGATTCTCTTACATCATCCTCGGTTTTTACTTCATCCTTGGCGGCTGCCTGCTGGACGCAAGCGACAATTTCCCTCAACTCAACCAGTTCATAATACTGGGAGACACCCCTACCGAGGCTTTTCTCGAAAAAGTTATGGGGTACACGGGCGGCTTTCTTTTCCTTGCTTTCGGGTTGCTTCGCTGGCTCCCCGTAATAAGGGAATCTGAAAAGACAAAACTTCACCTCGAAACTTCCCGCAAGGAGCTCGCCGACAGCGAAAAGCACTTCCGCGAGCTGGCGACCATGCTTCCCGAGATAGTCTATGAAACCGACACGGCGGGCAAATTGTCCTTCGCCAACGACAGGGCCTTTGAGCTTACGGGTTATACGAAGGAGGATTTCGAAAAGGGGATTTTCGTCCTCTCCCTGATCGTGGAGGAGGAGCGGGGACGTGCGGCGGAAAACATAAGGCGCATCCTCTCGGGTGGATCCGTGGGCATTACGGAATACAACATGCGCCGCAAAGACGGGACAATTTTCCCGACGATGATTTTTTCAGCCCTGTATTCCCGCCAGGGCAACATCGCCGGACTTCGCGGCATTATCATAGACATGACGCGCATAAAGCAGATGGAGGCCCATCTGCTCCAGTCCCAGAAGATGGAGGCCATTGGGACGCTGACCGGCGGAATAGCGCACGATTTCAACAACATGCTCCAGGGCATATCCGGTTTCGCCGACCTTGCCCTCTCCTCCGGCGACCTTTCAGAAAAAGACCGCAACCGTTTAAAGCATATTGAAGAGATATGCGCAAACGCGGCCTGTCTGGTGCGCGGCCTCATGTCGTTCAGCAGAAAAGAGGAGCCCTCTTTCACTTATTTGGATTTAAACGCCGAAATAAGAAGATCGCTTGAGCTGCTGGAGCGCATATTGCCAAAATCAGTGGTAATCGAGACGGATTTGGCCCAAGGCGAGCTTCCAATAATGGGCGATTCCAACCAGTTGATGCAGATACTCATAAATCTTGCGTCAAACGCCAGCGACGCGATGGGCGGAAATGGCGTCATCCGCCTCTCCACTGCTATGCGCGGCTTTGCCGAGTCGCCGCCCTTCTTGGCGCTAAAGCCCAGCGATTACGTCGAGATTTCTTTTTCCGATAATGGCACGGGCATCGATTCAAGCCAACTTCCCAGAATATTCGAACCCTTCTACACCACCAAGAAGATAGGCAAGGGTACCGGATTGGGGCTGTCGATAGTTTTTGGGCTTGTCAAGGCGCACGGCGGCGAAATCTACTGTGAAAGCGTCAAGGACAAGGGGGCCGATTTCAGGATTTTCCTTCCCAAAGCCCCTCAGGAGTGGAAAGGGCCTGGTCGCGGCGATGAGGAAAAGGGAAGGGAGACTTTGCCCCTGCCGCTAAGCCTTCTTCTCGTTGACGACAACCGCGAGGTCGCAAAGAGCATTTCCGAGGCGCTTTGCCATTTGGGCGGCTGCAATGTGACAACGGCCCACTCCGGAGAGGAGGCTCTTCGGTTGTATAACGAAAAGATGAACGCCCTGGACATTGTTATCCTAGACGTCGGCATGCCGGGCATGGACGGCATACAGTGCATGAGGGAGATTCGCCGCATGAACCCTCAATGCAAGGTGATTTTCAGTACCGGCTACGCCATGGCCTCTTTGCCGAGGGATGAGGCTGGCCGATCGGCGGAGGGAATCATCACAAAACCTTATAGGCTGGACAAGCTCTTAAGGGAGATACGCAAAATAACTCAATAAAATCCTCTCATTCCCTCATTTAGGCCGTTGATTTAGGCGGCCAGAACCTAGATTGGAGTCGGTTAGGCCGGTGTCGATTAGCTTTTCATCTAAAGGCTCGGGCGAAGCTGGGCGCGGTCGCGCCGATGTGGCGCTTTTTTGCGCCCTGTTGGCCATTTCGGTGGTTATTTCGTATTTCTACACCCTCCATTACCCTTTTTTCCTCGACGACTACGACAACATAATAAGAAATACGAACGTACACCGCCTCTGGCCGCCCCCCTTCGAGGCCAAAGACGGCACTACCGTTCAGGGCAGGCCGCTTCTGGGCTATTCTTTCGCCATCGACTACTTTTTGGCCGGAGGCAGGAACCCCGCCTTTTTCAGGCTGGTAAACATCGTCATCCACTCATTCTCCGCGCTCGCCCTCTTTGGCGTCTGCCGGAGAATTCTGGCAACAAAAGCGCTACGGGATAAATTCGGCGCGTTTTCCGATAACATAGCTTTCGCGGCGGCCCTTCTCTGGGCGGTTCACCCCATCCAGACCCAGTCGGTGACCTATATCTCCCAGCGGGCCGAGTCGCTTTGCGGCCTTTTTTACCTTCTTGCCGTATATTTTTTCTTTAGAGGCTCGGGTGAGGGGAGCGACCGCCGCTGGCTTTGGGGGTCGGCCTCAGCCGCCATCCTCGGGGCGATGGTAAAAGAGGTGATGGTCACCGCGCCCGTCGTCATTTTCCTTTTTGACGCGGTGCT
>SRXB01000609.1 GCA_009724975.1 bacterium
GGCCGCAGCAGAAAAGGCCGCAGCAGAAAAGGCCGCAGCAGAAAAGGCCGCAGCAGAAAAGGCCGCAGCAGAAAAGGCCGCAGCAGAAAAGGCCGCAGCAGAAAAGGCCGCAGCAGAAAAGGCAGCAGCAGAAAAGGCAGCAGCAGAAAAGGCAGCAGCAGAAAAGGCAGCAGCAGAAAAGGCAGCAGCAGAAAAGGCAGCAGCAGAAAAGGCAGCAGCAGAGAAGGCAGCAGCAGCAGAGAAGGCAGCAGCAGCAGAGAAGGCAGCAGCAGAGAAGGCAGCAGCAGAGAAGGCAGCAGCGGAGAAGGCCGCAGCGGAGAAGGCCGCAGCAGAGAAGGCCGCAGCGGAGAAGGCCGCAGCAGAGAAGGCCGCAGCAGAGAAGGCCGCAGCAGAGAAGGCCGCAGCAGAGAAGGCCGCAGCAGAGAAGGCCGCAGCAGAGAAGGCCGCAGCAGAGAAGGCCGCAGCGGAGAAGGCCGCAGCGGAGAAGGCAGCAGCAGAGAAGGCAGCCAAGGCAGCCGAGGCAAAGGCTTTGGCCGAAAAACAAGCCAAGGAAAAAGCGCAAAAAGAGGCCGCCGACAAAGCAGCCGCCGACGAAGCCAGAAGAGCGGCCAAACTGAAAGCCGACCGCGAGGCTCTTGAAAAAGCCGATGC
>SRXB01000283.1 GCA_009724975.1 bacterium
TGCCATGTCGACACAGTCAATACGTCCATATACAGCACCGCAGGTCAGGCAACCAACACGCACAACACCAGCGGAAACTGCGCATCTTGCCACAAGCACTCCAAGTCCTTCGCGGCAAAGTGCACTGACTGCCACACCGACACGGGAGTCCAGAGCGACACTAACGCACCGATAGTCTTCTCGCAGAACGGCACCAACACCACTGGCGCTTCGGGTTACGACACCGCCTACGGCTCGCACCTTATTGCCAACCTCGGCCAGAAGAGCGGCCTTAGTTCAACCACCGACTACAACTTGCAGTGCAAGATGTGCCACCCGGGCCACTCCGGCGGCGTCACCGTACCGCTGCCCGCCACCACCTGGTCCATAAGCATGGCTGCCGCCCAGAACATGCGCACCCGTCTCGGCATCAACTACACGAGTACCAACGGCATACACCTCGGCGGAACCATGACCACCGGCGCCACCGAGGCGGAAATATGCTGGAACTGCCATGACCAGGCCGCCAACCTCGTCTCCGAGTGGGGCGTTAACAACAACGCCGTAACCGGTAGCCAGCCTTACAACTACGGCGACCTTTACAACACCGCCTCCGGCTCTACCAGAACCTCCAACTGGCTCTCCGGCTACTACTGGAGAAGCGGCAACTACACCGGCGGAAGCACCGCTACAACCGGCCTCTTCTACTACAAGACCGGCACCATCCGCTCCATACACTCGGCCAACGTGGGCGGAGACACCACGAAGATAGCGGTAAATACCACCGGGACATTCTATCAGATAAACACCACCACCACGGCGCTAAGCGGCCTCGGTAACGGCGTTGACGAAGCCAAGGAAGCCATAGGCGATATCCGTTGCTCCTACTGCCACGACGTCCATGACCACAAGCCGAAGAAAACCGTGGCGGGGATCGGCCCGACTGGCGGACCGCACCTTCGCGGCAACTACGTTGGCAACCCCTTCCCGGAAGACGGCGCGCCCACTTCCACCCAATCGCTCTACTACACCAACACTTGGTCGACTTCTTCCAAGTACGGCAGGGTGCCGCGCGTCTCCACGGCAAACACACAGCTTGGCGGCTACTTCATCAACCAGAACTGGGCCTCTTTCAACACGGCTACCACCAGAAGCACCTACGCTGGCCTTTGCAACCTTTGCCACGACGCCGCCGGCGCCAACCTCGACATCAAGTCGGAAAGCTTCTGGATTTACACCGGCAACAGCCACCAGGCAGTGCTCGCGGGCGAAACCAAAACCGCTTCGGGGAACCTCTTCGACTATACCCACGGTCGTCCCTCGCCCGTCACCTCAAGCACCCTTCAGGGAGCCACGCCGATATTCAACCAGTCGATGCAGTGCAGGTCGGGGGGCAACGCCGGCTACGCCTATCGCGGCATAGAAACGGGCGACAACGCGGGAACCTACGACCCGCTTACGACCACCCGCTACGCTCACAACACCTATCAATGGGGAGCCACGGTTGACGGCACCACAACGCAGACCGGCTACCACAACTTCCCGTGCTCCAAGTGCCACAACCCGCACGCATCCAGGTTGCCCAAGCTGATGATCACGAACTGCCTCGACATCGGCCACAACACCTGGGACGACAACACCGCCTTCAAAAAGCAGACCAAGTGGACCTCCACGAACTTGCCTGACAGGTCACGCACGGCGGCCTACTTCGTGACGGCGGTGAACTGCCACCGCAGAGATCCGGGCCTCTCCTCCGCCACAAGCCCGGGCTGGAACAAGGTGACGCCATGGTAACCAAGATGAGAGAGCAACGTATTAACAATAGGGAATCATCGGTTACCACGGCTACCGAGCCAGGAGGAAGCGCCATGAAAAACACATTGAGAAAAGCGGCCCTTGCGCTGGCGGGAATCTGTCTGATACCGCTTGCCGCCTCGCAGGCAGGGGCCGCAAAGCCTGAATATATCGAAAAGGGCCTCTTCACCCAGGTTGGCGGAGTTATCGACGCCGCCGAGGGCAAGGCGCTCGGCTTCAAGGCCGCCAAGAGCGGAGTTAGCTCCGTCTCTTACGGTTACCTCGATATGCCGGCCAAATACCTCGACCCCGAACAGGGCTCAATAACCATCAAGCTGGAGCGGAACAACCAGGGCGAATACGAAACCGTCTTTTCCCTTGTCGATTCGCGCATAAAAAGGTCGATCTTCGACCTTAACATCCATTGGTACGACACCCTGGATGGCGACAAGCCGGAATTTCAGGTCTACAACATGGCTGGCCCCATGCCTTATAGGCCGACCCAAAACGGCCATACAACCAACGGTAGCATCTTTCCGGACGTAGCCATGGGCCAGGAATTTGACATTACGATGAAGTGGGGGCCAACGCCTGGCGACAACAAATTCATCGTCAACGGCAAGACTATGCCCTACCTGATACCGGAAGATTACAATTTCGGCTCAATCCTCAAAAAAGCCGACAAGGTAATGATCTCTTCCGGCATGAACAACAAAACCTATTACGACCATACGACCTCGGTAGTCAGGGCGATTACCCTTACCGGCGTGGCTCCGCAAATGGTGCCTGCCGTGCTCGCCGAAACCTCCTGGGGCAATGAAATCAAGGTCTCCTGGGCCGCCTCCCCCTCAAACGACGTAAAATTCTACGAAGTTTACAGGGCGATAGACAAGGCTCCCGCGCTGACCGCCGCTAACCTTCTCAAGGCCACCTCAGACCTCGAAATCACCGATGACAAGGTCGTTACCGGCCTAAACTACTACTACACCGTTGTCGCGGTCGACTATCTGGGGCTCAAGAGCATGGCCTCCCAGTCGGCCAGCATCAAAGCCACTGCGGGCGACGGGCCCAAGATCGCCTCCGTTCTG
>SRXB01000038.1 GCA_009724975.1 bacterium
GGGATGGATTACTCCCTTGCCCTTTTCTGGCAGAGAAAATCAGCCGCCTCCGGTTGCGCCGAGGGGCTTTTCGGCCTTGCCGGTCTTTACCGCGAGGGGCTGGGAACGGACAAAGACCCCGTAACCGCACTTGTCCTTTACGCAAGGGCCGCCGGAAATGGGCTGGAGCTTGAAGAGAGGCAAGCAATAGAGGTGGCGTCGAAAGCCGCATGGGAACTTTTGCGCGCCGGAGGTTTCACGCAAGGGGAATCTTTTGACCAGGGGCTTTTAGGGGAGGCTATAATCGGGTTTCGCGAAAAAAACGGGCTGAAGGGAGGCAAAGAAATCTCCGCCCCCCTCATGGCGGCCTTATTGAGGGAAAACCAGCAGATGGTGAAGGAAAAACTGCGGCTGGCGCTCTCTCCCTGAATGGCAAACGGCCTTTCCCGAGCTCTTTTTCCTCACTCAATCTCTATAGCGCCCACATCGGCATAGCCGTTGCTAAAGCGCATGGTTCCCATTTGATCCATGTCCAACTGCAAGCTATAGAAATAGAACGGCCCTTCTATGGAGGTCCATGAATCTATGAAAGTCTCGTCGTTTAGCTTGTTTTCCTCGCTCATCCTGATCCAGAAATCCTCTCCCATGCCCACCTGTCCCAACCTGCCACCCAGTTCGCTCTCAAGGTCGTGCCAGAACTTTATCCAAGGCACGTTTTCCGGATAGGAGGGCCAATCCTCCCCCCAGCCGTACCACACGACGCCGGTTGGGTCGCCGTATTTGGCGATGAAGTTGTCCGCGAAGCCATCGCCAAGCTCCGCGGCGTAGATAACGCCGATTTTTCGAAGCAAAAGGTAGAGGAATACGTTTGTGGAATCCTGCGTGAGCGGCAGGAAGTCGTAGCTGACGTTAAGGTAGTTGTCCACCAGGTAATAGCCGGGATCTGCCATGCGATCTAACGCAGCGCCCTTTGGCGCGTACCATAAAAGGGCGGGATTTCCGGCCCCCACGCCGACGGAGGTTATCAGGTCGGAGCGCATCGCGCCTTCAAAGTCGAGGACATCCTGCGCCGCCACCGCGTCCAGATCTCCCTCCATCGGGTAGTGCCTGCGGTTGAGGTAATACCAGCCGTCTATCGGCACCAGCATGCGCGAAAAATCCATGACCCCGAAGATGTTGTGCCCTCGGCTCCTGAATTCTATGAGAGAGCCGGTGAAGAGGTCGGAGGGTTTCCCCGCAAGGGTATTGCCGACAACCATAGAGAGGAGGAATTTCATGTTTTCCACGATGTGAGCGTTGCCTATGGTCGCGGCTACACCCCCGCCGCTCATGTTGGGATTTCCACCCATCATCTGGGGAACGCCCGTGACCTCGTTCCCGGCTATGGTAGAGCTGTTTACTTCGAGGTAGCCGTTTGACATGTAAAGCCCGCCGCCGCGATAGTAATACTGAAAGATTGAGGACTCTTCCACATCGGGATTGTCCTGGACGAGATTCTCGGCGATGGTTGAATTTCCTATTATCATCGTCGAGGTCCCGCCAGGGCCGCCGCCGTCGGTGTAAACGCCGCCCCCGTAGGCGTGCTGGCCGGTTACCAGATTTCCGCTTACTGTGCTTTGGCTTATGGTGCTCTCCGAGCCGCCTACGGAGTAGATGCCTCCGCCCGCCGCTCCGAAACCGTAGGCGGAGTTTCCGGAAACCACCGATTGGCTGGTCAAGGTGACGGAATCTGCATAAACGCCACCGCCAAAAGCTCCCCTGTCGCGGCTAGGCTCCACGTCTCCGATGACTTTGTTGCCGTAAACCCTGCAATTGTTAAGGGATGCGTTTCCCCAGACGGCCAGCCCCCCGCCCCTGGCCAGCGTATAGGGCTGGGAGGAGAGGCCTGTGGCCTCGGCCTTTGCGATGCCTCCGGTTATGTTGACGTTGTAAAGGTCGAGATTGCCGAAAATAGCGAGGACTCTGGCAGGGTTTTCCTCGCCTCCGCTCCATTTGAGGGTTATGCCGTTGGGAAGATCACTGGCGTTGATATAGACGTTTTTTCTGGCGTAAAGGGCGGCTCTGCCGTAGTTCCTTTCCTGAAAGCCCTTGAATTCCAGGGCGTTCGAGGTTTCGTTGACGGCGTAGATTTCGCCTTTCAAAAGCGCCGAGGAGGTATCCAGGAGTGTAAGTTCAAGGGTCGCGCCGTCGAGCGATTCGTCAAAATATATCCAGCCGCCATTACTTACCTGCTTAAGTGCCTCACGCAGGCTCATCTTTCCCTCCGGGGAGTTTATGGAATCCTGCGTCGTGTTGACGGTCTGGTAATAATTGCTCCAGTAGGTGGTTGTGAAATAGTCGATCTCCCCCTTCGAGGTCCCGACGACGTTTTGCGCGACAGCCCTGTAATAGTAAGTGGTTTTATAGTCAAGGTTGTAAAGCTCCTGCTCTATCTGCACCGGCTGGCTGCCGAAGCCGCAGGCGAAATGAGAGCTTTCGCTGTATATCTCAAGGTCGGGGGTTTCGCCGTATTCGAACCAGCACTCGGTTTCGAGGCTCTTTGAGTTTACCGTCCCCTGGACGTAGGCGTAATAGTAGGAAATGTCGATTACTCCGCGCGTGGTAACGTCCGGCGCCTCGCGAAGGCAGGAGAAAGGGACTATCTCCCCCTTTCCAACCCCACCGGAGGTCTGGGCGACGACCCTGAAGTAAAAACTCTCGCCCACCGCCATGTCTTTCAGCTCGAAGGAGAGCGGTATGGGAGAGAGGGTGGGCGCAACTTCCATGTGGGTGGTTTCGAAAGGAGCCGCAAGGTCTGGACTTTGCCCCCACTCGAACCATACCGTGACGCGAAGGCCGCCGGAATTGACAACGCCGCGTATGGTGGCGTAATCCGGCCCTATGCCGTCGGCCCCTATGGTGATAGCCTCCGGCGCGAAGGACGGGGTGGTGAAGGATTCTATCTCGCCCCTTGCGGTGAATTCCGGGCTCAAGGCGACCAGCCTGTAGTAGTAAGTTCTGGAGGGTGAAAGGTCGTCCAGTAATGCGCTTACCGGCACGTAGAAGGTGTCCGAGCCGACGCTGAAGCTCGTGGTTTGTGTGAAGACGGCGAGGGCGGGGTCTTCACCCCATTCGAAGTAGCAGGTGGTGGGCGCGCCGCTGGGGTTTACCGCGCCGTAGACGGTGGCGTAGGTGAGGGAGAGGCCGTTGGCCCCCATGGTCACAGCCGCCGGCGGCTTGACTATATTGGAGGTCTGGGAGTCCTCAAGCCACGACGGTTGCCAGCACCCCGCCAGGGCCAGCGCAAACGCCAAAACAATGGTTATTTTAAGGGCTAGCCTTCCCGCTTCCCTCCTCATGTCCCACTCCTTGCTGAAATTAAAATAAAATGAATTTATAACCCATGATCGTTCTTTTTAATACTCCGCCACAGTGAAAAAATTTCACTTTGACAAAAAAAAAGAGGCCGGTGTCACCGGCCTCTTTCATCTGAGCGCGTTGGTCGTGAAAATTGTAGGCGTTCCTTCAGGGAAGGCCCAGTAAAGCGCCTTGGCGTCCTCGGGGGCCATCACCAGGTTTATCTGCCCGAAATCTTCCTTTTTCTCCTTCTTTTCTTTAAGGAGGAACGGAAGTTTGAGGTTGCGCATGAACGATTCTTTGTAGCGGTCGAATTTTTCCTTGTAGTCATCCATCTTTTTGCCGGTCTCGACGTAGGGGACCGATATACTGACCGTTACCTCCGATGGGAAAACAAGGTTGTATCTGGTGGGCATGTCGACCACTTCGAGGGGGTCTGGCAGTTTGGGGGGTTTGCCGTCTGCGGTCAGGCCGTTTTCATCCACCACCTCGGGTATGACCTCGAAGCGCTTGGGCTTTTCCTTGGCATCGCGCTTGGTCAGGGTGGTGGAGACCAGAGGTATCGCGGTTCCAATATATTCGGCTGAGAGCGCCTTCCACTCCTTGAAAATCCGGCCTCGGTTCTTGAGGAGGAAAGAGGAGTTTTTAAGGTCCAGCACGACGTAGAATTTGCCGGTTTGCGCCGCGGACAACTCGGCCTTGAGCAGGTTTTGCTTCTCGAAGGCCGCCAAGAGGGCGTCGTCGCCGCCCGCAAGGGATGCTCCGGCGGCAAAAAGAGCAAAAAGGGCAGCGACTAATATCTTCATAGCGTTCATCAGTAGATGTACACCTTGGTCCCCTTTGGGGCGTTTTCGTATATGTACTTCAGGTCTTCGTCGCCTATGCGCACGCAGCCGTGGGTCACGTTGCGCCCGAGCATTCTCGTATACATGGTGCCGTGGAGGAAATAGCCCTTGCCTATGGCGAGCGCGTAGTCGCCCAGCACTCCCGACTCCACCCTGTCGGGCGAGTTTCTTGGCGGCGGGGTTTTGCCTTCCTCGACGAAGGCCCAGTCGGGCTTGACCCAGACGGGATTTGTTATCTTGTTTTCGATTTTGTATTCGCCGCGCGGGGTGTCGAAGACCCAGGTGCGGTCGCCCTTGGGGTCGCTGAGGATGTTTCCGCTGCCGCAGGAGACTATCGCCTCGCGCACTAGCTTTTCGCCGTCTTTGAGGTAAAGGCGGTTGGCGGCGGTATCGACTATGATGTGCATACCCCTGGGTACGAGCGCGTCGATTTTCTTTTGCAGCGAGGCGTTTTGGTCTTCAAGGGCCGAAACGGTCGGCTTTTTTTCCGGAAGGGACTGCCCGACGACAATATCCTCCGCCGTGGAGTAGACCTTGCGGGCTCCCATCCCCTCAAGGACGAGGAGCGGAACAACAAGCAGTATAATGGCGGCGATTATTATCGGCCTAGCTATGGAGCCTTTCTTGAAAGGCCAGAGCAAGATGCGAAAGGGCCAGAGCAATATGGCGAAAAAAGCCCTTGCGCGGCCCAGTAGCCAGGCAAGGGCCGATTTGACCAGGGGCCCGAGGCCCGCCTCGTGGTTTGTTCTTCTTGGCTTAAACCCGTTGTCCTGAGGCTGGTTCGTGTCCATTTTCGTTTTTATCTGCTCCCGCCGCAAGCGGCAGTGAGTAGTGCGTTTTTATCGAGGGCGCCGACGATGACGACCGGTGTTCCGACCTCGGAGAGGTTGTAGATTCTCTCCATGTCGGGATCGTCCATCGAGACGCACCCGTAGGTTACGGAGTTTTGTCCCCCTCCGTGTATTTCCACGTTTCCGCCGATAGACCTGTTTTTCGGTATCAGCCCCCGCTTTTTGGCAAGGGCGAACTGCCTCTGGTCCTCGGCGTTGGGGTAGTCGATTAAAAGCGCCTTGTAATAGGTGCTTCTGGGCAATTTTCGGCAGATTTTGTATTTGCCCTCGGGGGTGGCCCTGTCGCCCGAGCCCACCTTGTCGGAAAGACCGTTTCGTCCTATGCCGATGGCGTAGGTCTTCACCAGGTCGCCGTCGCGGTAAAGGTAGAGCTTGCGGTCGAGCTTGACGACCACTATAAGATACCCACCGGACCTTTCGGACTCGCGCACGGCTGACTGGACAAGGTTTTTCCAGTGGCCCAGCTGCCCCGAGTCTAGGTAGCGGCATACTATTGGAGAAAGCGTTCTTTCCCCTATCTTGTTTTCTGCTTCGGCCTCTTTGATCTCACGCTCGGCTCTGTACAGATCCCCCGCGTATATCGCTTTCTTCGCGTCTTCAAGGTTGAGCTCGGCCCGCATTAGGCTCCTTCGGGCGAGCCTGCCCTCGTTTATGAGGTTTGTAAGCTCACGCAGATCCTGCATGCGGTCGTTGGCCGCCTCCATCTTCACTATGAGTTCGGAGGTCATGGCGGCCTTGGCCTCGTTCACCTTTTTCAGGATAGCCTCACCCTCGGCGATAGCTTCCCTGTACTGCTTGGCAACGGAGTCATAGTCGCGAAAAAGACTAAACCTCTCCTGTTCCTTGCCAAACATATATCTGGCAATGACCATTGTGGAGAGGTGTTTTGAATATTCTTCGGGAGCGAAAATCGGGGCGCCGGCCCCCTGAAGGTCCTCGGACAGGAGCTCTGCTCTCTCCACCTCCTGGGGGACCGGCGCCATCTGGCAGGCATTACACGTGAGGATTAAGAGAAGACCGGCAATGAGAATCCGGCATATCCCCATGTTATCCTCACACTTTGCTACGGGTTCTTACTTCTTCTTCTTACCAGCGGGCTTGGCCTTCTCGATGGCGGCCTGAATCTGGGCGGAGACGGCGGTGGCCTTGCCCTTGAGGTTGTTGGCGTCGTCGGTGGCGCCGAAGTAGTCTTCGCCGGCAATCTTGGTGGCTACGCCGGGCATCGCGTCTTCCACGCCCTTGAGGTCGGCGGCGAAGGCTTCGATGTCAGCGCGGGTGCCCTTGCCCTTGGGGGCCTTGGCGAGAAGGGCCTTGGCTTCTTCGAGAGCGGCCTTGGCGGCGGCTTCGGCTTCGATGGCGGCCTTCTTGGCGGCTTCGATGCGGGCGGGGATGAGGGCCTTGAAGGCTTCTACGTCGGCCTTCACCTTGACGACCATTTCCTTCGCCTTGTCGTAGTTCTTCCAGAACTTGTCGTCCTGAATCTTGATTTCCGCGTCGGCGGCGGCGAGGTCCTTCTTGGCCTTGGCGAGTTCGTCGGCGGCGTAGATGGGGGCCTTCATGGCGACGGCGGAGTCGATGGCGGCGACGGCGGCGGCTCTCTCTTCGGCCGGGGGCTTGGCGCAACCGGCGAGAAGGGCCACGGCGGCAACGGCGATCACGAGGGACTTAAGGGCGATTTTCATTTCTTTTTTGTCCTTTCTGGGTTTTTTTTCTTGTGGTGGGGTGGAGGGCCGCTTCATTGCGCGCCTCTTTGCCCCTGTTAAAAGGAAAGTGAAACGTCATGACAACGGTGACTATCAAGGTGGCGGATTGCTATCCAGCCCCGACCTCTGCACGGGGCGCCTGTAAACGTCTCTTACGGGCCTTGGTCCGAGGGATAACCGGCCTTCCGAGCAAGTGGAACTCAACCTTGCGATGCGCAAATTCGAACTCACTTCCGAAGTGCAGGATATCATTTAATCCCTTCTTAAATATTTGTGCGCGTGTATAGCACAATCCGAAACGAAAAAAAAGGGGTTAAAAAAAATTTTCGCTTTCGGGTCGCGCCACTGCGCCCATCATTAAGAAAACTGCGTATTAACTATCATATTTTCCCCAAAACAACAATTTATTTCGCACAACTCCAAAAAAAGGGGGCGTCATTTTATTTTGCTTATGGAATAGTTCGCCCTTATTGAGAATTAATTTCCGGCAATTGGAGAGCCCGAGTAAAATCCCCTCGTCGCTCACGGATTTTTCGCGCTCTGCATTTTCATCTTCAAAAACCTCGCCCCACGCTTGTCCACCTCCTCAAGCTTTCGCAGGTATTTGCTGGCCTCCGATTCCTCGCCCCGCTTGGCCATCATCATGACCAGATTGTGGAGCGCGGTGGCATGGTCGGGCTTGATTTTGAGGGCCTTTAGGTAAGCCTCCGAGGCCTCTTTGTAATGCCCCTCCATCTGGTATATGTCGCCAAGATCGGACCAAGCGGCGTAATGTTCAGGGTCCAAGGCGATGACGGCGATCAAATGCCCCTCCTCCTGAGAGTGCTTTTGCTGGTTGTGCAGGACGTTGGCGTAACCGTAACGCAACTTCGCGTCCCCGGGAGAAAGTTCTACCGCCTTTTCATAGAACCTCTCCGCCATGTTGTACTTGCCGAGCATGAAGGAGCTTTTGGCCGCTCCCTCGTAAGCTCTGGGGTCTGAGGGGCTAAGGGTCGCTGCGACCAGGTACTCCGAAGTGGAGTCCGACCAAAGGCCTTCGGCCATGAAAACCGCCCCCAGCATGATATGTCCCTCGGCGTAGTCCGGGTTGGAATCGGCTATGTGTTCGTAAAGGTTTTTATCGCTCCGCCACACCTCCGCGCGCATGAACGTCACGACCAGAAGCGGGAAAAGAAGGAAATACAATATGAACCTTATATTTTGTCCGATATATATGCGCGAATGAGACTCGGCCCCTATTCCGGCGGTGAGGCAAAAACCCAGGACTGGCAGATAAAGGCCGCTTTCGGAAAAGCGCGGCGACGACCATGGCAAAACGCCCAGGGCGGACAGGAGAAACAAAAGGGCCCAGGCAAAGGCCGCCCTCCCCCCCCTTTCTCGCAAAGCGTAATAAATGAAAACGAAGAGGGTCATTGCCGCCGAGGTAAAGGCC
Source organism: bacterium (assembly GCA_009724975.1). Lineage (GTDB taxonomy): Bacteria > Desulfobacterota > Deferrisomatia > Deferrisomatales > BM512 > SCTA01. Next base: position 8,147 of record SRXB01000038.1, read on the forward strand.
AAAAGCGGGGGAACTCCACCCTCGTGCCTCGCATAAAGGGGTACCGGAATGGAGATGAGACCTAAATACTTCACAAAAGCCCATATTCCGGTCGGCCCCTCCGGCGGACCCCATTCCGGGAAGCCGAAGGCGGGAATCCTAGCCGCTAGGTAAACCGAACACAGAAAAGACCCCTCTATAAGCCACCTGCGCCGCCTCGCGTCGGCATTAGCCCCTCCATCGGACAAAGAGGAGTCCAGCGCGAAGAGCCCCAGGGGAGCGAGAAAAGCCGCTTCGCCGGAAAAAAGGGCGCAAAGCATGGCAAGTCCGCCCCAAAACCTCGCGCTTGAAGGAACAAATACGCCGCTGGCCTCAAGAACCAGAAAATGCGCGGCCATCAGCACGAAAAACGCGGTGAGCAGGTGGGGCAGGGCCGAGATGTGGAAGACCGTCTCGGTCAGTGCAGGGTGAACGGCGAAAAAGAGCGCCGCCCAGAGCGCGAAAGGTCTTCCCATGAATCTTTTGAAGATGGAGAAGGCGAAAACGGCGCAGGCGGCGTGAAGAACCACGGAAATTGCGTGAAAGGCGAAGGGCGCGCCCCCACCGGCCATGTCTGCAAGGCGAAGGACGACCAGCGAGATGGGGGAGTAGGAGCCGTAAAGAATGGTTTTTTCGGGCGCGGCCAAGAATAGGGTTCCGAGCCATCCGTTCGCGAAAAGATTGCGCGCGTGCGAGATGGCGAAGAGGTCGTCGCCGGTCAACCCAAGCCCGCAGGCCTTTGAATAAATCCCAAGGGAGACGGCGAAGATCAGCAATAAGGCGACAATATCGCCCCGCCCTCTTCCAAAGGTTTCATTTCGCCTTTCGGTAACCATTGTTCGGGAGATTTTATCATCTGGGGAGGATTAATTGGAGAAGATAAAAGCGGCGGTAATATTTTAAAGGCTTCGGACGATTCTGCGAGCCTCCACCTGACCCTCGGTGACTTTTTTGGCGTCCGCCTTGTTGTCGCAGATCACAGCGCGGCCAAGCGCCATGTCCTGGTCGACGGAAGCCGAGTTATCGGGCAGACCCGCCAGCGCCCAGTCGAAATCGTAGGGGTCGCCCTTTCTGGAGCGCATCTCGTAGCGGTAGTTCAGAGCCACCATCTTGTGGGTGAGGACGCGGCCGGTGTGGACCTCCGGCCTTCTTGCGTAGATGTCTTCCAGAAGGCTTTTGAGCGCCGCGTACTGCTCGGGCGATATTTCGCCCTTGTGTGGGCCGGGGGCGGTGTCTGCGTAGATTTCGACGTTTATGGCTCGGTGGTCGACGTTGTAAACGCCGTTCCACAGGCTCTGCCCGCAGCCGAAGGAGCGGAAGCGCTCGGGTATGACCTCGAAGATGTCGCCGCCCGGGCCTATTATATAGTTGGCCAACTGCTCTTTTTTTATGTATTTGGCGACGTTGTCGAAGGGCGCGCCCTCGTGCTCGGTGGTGTGGACCACCACCATGTCGACCTCCGGCCTTATAGTCTGCTGCTGCCAGAGGCCGTTTTTCTTGACCTTTGCGGCGAACTTGGACGATTTTTGCGAAAGTTCGGCGGCTGGGGCCTCCCTTTTGAGGTTTTTGAACTCGGTGGCGCGGTAATCCTGGAAGACGAAGATGTTGGGACGGGGGCGGAAGGTAACGGGAAGCATCGCCTCGGGAACGAGCACCACCTGCCTGTCGACCATCTTGCCCGGGTCCCATATGCCGTTTAGCCGCTGGAGGTTTCGCGTCATGGCGAAGGCCTCGTCGCCGTTTTTGGGGTCCATCTCCTCCACCACTATGCGCCAGACCGAGCGGTAGGGCGCATTGAGCTTGAAGGATATGGCGCGGGGGTCGGCAAGGGGAGGCAAAAGAAGCGAGCGGGGGATTTTTATCGTCGAGCCGGGGGTAAGCCTCGGCGCGAAGGCTTTTAAAATCTTTTCCGAACCCGCCGAGCCGGTAAGTTCTTTGGCCAGGCGAAGGTGTGTGTCTTCGGGAAGTACCGTTATCTCTATGTCGGGCGGTATTTCGCGCGGGGGAAGGGCCGAGGGCGCGGGAACCTCTATCCCCGCCTCGGCGCGAATCTGCACCTTTATCTCCTCAATCTTGGCAAGGATCTCCCCCTCCTCGGCGAAAGCCGCCAAAGAAAAGAGGACGACCGCAAAAGCCATCAGAAATATTGTCGCCGTTTTTTTGCCCATGCAGCCCTTAGGTTCAAAAGCCCTTTAAATCGCAAGGCTTTTTAAAAAGTATAATCAAGGCTGATGGCTGGGGCAACATACAAGATGTGGGACCTTTTGGCTTTAACGGGAGGCGCGGCTACTATTTGAAGGGTTTATATGTAATTTCCCCGAGGGCGGGGTTGTCGTTTTTGTCCCAAATTGATTTATTGATATTGCTTTCATCGGCTTGCCAGTAATTTTGCGCGGCGTCAATTCCAACAGAGCCTTTCAAGTGTATCTTGTGTCGCGCTGAATAGCCGAAACGGTTCTCCCGAAAGACAAGCGGAGAGTCTTCGACTGAAACGAGGTCCATGCCGCTGAAGTTGAATTCGCTCGCGTCAACCTCTCCCTTGGCGCCGCTGAGGGAGAGAAGGCTTTCAGCCGATTTTGAAAAGGAACTATTCTTGAGCGATAGCTCGGATCCCTCGCCCCTAACCTTGAGGCCGCTTCGCACCCCCTCGAATCCGGATTTTGCCATCGAGAGGCGGCACTCCTTGGCGAGCATGCCGCCAAGTGAGGAGCCGGAGATGAAGTTGCCCTCGAACTTGACCTCGGCGCGAAAAGCGTGGACGGCGTAGTCATTATTTCGAAAAACGCAGTTCAGGATAGAAGCCTTTGAGTCGCGAAAGCGCACCGCCTGCTTGTTGGAATCGAAGCGGCAGTTCTCCACCGTGGTTTTTTCGCTCTCTTGAAATTGCAGGGCCCTTAGGTTTCCCTCGAAGAGGGAGTTTTTGACGGCGAGGAGGGAAAAGTGGTTGTGAAGCGACTGCACCCCGTGGCGAAATACCGCGCCCTCCACCGAGTTTTCAGCGTCTTCCGACGAGATCACGCTCACCTTGTCCCAGTCGCCGGGTTCGGGCTTCTCTTCCGCCGACTCGAAGACGACGGGGTTTTTCTCGGTTCCCTTCACCCTTATGGAGCCTGTCACCAGAAGCTCGGCCTCGCCAAGGCCGTCGCCGTTGGTGTCGAGCCTTCGAAAGCGCACCCGCGTCCCCTCGCCTATCACCAGCATGGAGCCCGGGGGGACGGTGACGCGGCCATTGATGATTATGGTTCCGCTCCACTCCTCGCGCCCATCCACGGTGTAGTCGCCGAGAAATTCACGCACGCGGCCTTCGGTGTCATCGGAAGTTTTTGGGACTGCGGGCCGTTTTTCTTCGTAGATGAAGCGCTGTTCGTTGAAATATAGGGCGCTTGCGTCGGCGCACCCCGAAAAGGTCACGCCGTCGAAACCCGTATAGGTGAATTCAGGGAATTCGGCCTTCTCCCCGTTTTTCCCATAATCGGGCGGAAGGGTGTTTTTGTTGTAATTTCGCATGTCAACGCCGCCGACCTTGCAGGAGGAGACCTTGACTTTCTCCGCCTTGAACTCTGCGCCGCGGTTTATGACGATGCCGGTGTCGCAGCCGGTGATTTCGGTGTCGGAGACGGCCATAGAGCCGCCAGCCGCCAAAAGCCCCTCCTCTGAGCGGGCGATTCTAGCCCCTTTTATAACCACCTCCGAGCCGGTGGCGGCGATTATTCCCCCGCCTACGCCGGTGACCGGCTCAAAGGTTACC
>SRXB01000610.1 GCA_009724975.1 bacterium
AGTGGGGACAAAAGCCGACTACGCCACCCTCCAGAAGATAGAAGAGCGCCCCATAGACCCCGCAAAGGCGCTCGACTTCGTCACGAGCCTGGAAAAGTAAGGGGGATTGAAGATGAAAAAGCACCTTGCAGCACTCTTCGCCTCCTGCCTGGTTCTTCTGGCCGCCGGAACGGCCCTCTCCGCCGAAAACGAAAACTTCCGCGCCCGCATAAGCAGCGAATCGGCCCGCGACTACACTCTTGAAGACGTAAGCGCCGAAATAGAATTCGGCCGCGAGATAGCGGCCCACGTCCTTGGGACCTTCCCCCTCCTCAAAGAGGAGAAAATCACCTCCTACGTCGAAAAAGTCGGCACCGGCGTCGCCATGAACGGCCCCCGCACCGAGCTTGCCTACCGCTTCGCCGTCCTCGACACCGAGGTAATCAACGCCTTCGCCGCCCCGGGCGGCTACGTCTTCGTCACCAAGGGGATACTCGACCTGATGGAAGACGAAGCCCAGCTCGCGGCCCTTTTGGCCCACGAAATCTCCCACGTCACCAACCGCCACATCGTAAAAGAGATGAACGTGCGCGGCACCGACGACAACATGATAACCGGCCTCTCGCAGATAATCGGCGCTTCGACCCGCTCGGCCCGCGCCCTCTTCAA
>SRXB01000611.1 GCA_009724975.1 bacterium
AATCAGAGCGCCCATAAGCACCAGCTGGATGCCCGGGTCGCGGTGCACCCAGAAGGCGGCTATTTTCGTGGAGCCGATTGAGACGAGGTTGAGGTTCGCACTGCCGAACTGCGCCGAGCGCCCAGCCGGATAAAAGCCAAGAAAGCCCGTGAAGAGACCGCTGCCGTCCTTGCCGGAGAGGGTCAGGAAGACGCCCGGGCCCTCCTTTTTGCCCCATTTTTGCCCCTCGCCGAGAAAGCCCCTTATTTCAAGGCCCCTGCCGTCGGGCATCTGCACCCTGCTTTCGCCGGAGAGGGCGAAGACGCCTTGCCCTTCCACTTCGACCTGAAGGGAGCTATCCTCGATGTTGCCGTTGGGGTAGACGACGGTGGACCCGGCTATCAGCGGGTGGTTTATGCTGATTGTCCCGGATTTTATCTCGTTTCCGGCAAGGTCGGTCAGGATTACCTTGCTCACGGTGTCGAGGTCGTTGCCCATCTGGTCGGTCTTTATCTCGGTCGATTCCACCTTCAGGCGAAGGCCCAGCGATTCAATCTCCCGCTGGCCGCCCGGTGCGAGGGAGAGGTCCTGCACCCTCGCTCCCCAGCCGCTTCCAAGAACGTAGCCCGCGAAGACGAGGAGAAAGCCGAGGTGTACGAGGACTTCG
>SRXB01000039.1 GCA_009724975.1 bacterium
AGGTCCAGGCGCGTATGCAAGGAGAGTTTTTCGGAGGAGAATTCTATCTGCCAGAAAGGGAAGAGCCTTTCGCCATCGGCGTGGTCCCCAAGAACCGCCGAAGGGATGCGGGTAAGGGTCTCTCCATGGGGCCAAAAACTCGTGAGGCACTTGTGGCAGATCAAGACCTCGGCCTTGGTCTGGGCGGGCATCGCGGCGGCGCAGTTGGGGCAGACTAGCGGGATGAAGCGCATGGGCTCAGGAGCATCGGCGTTTTTGGCGGCTTCCCAGAGGGCATGGGAGTTTTCTATGGTTATCCAGTACTTCGGCCCGTCGGGGAAAAGCCCCTCCAAAAGCGCCTTGCCGTTCTTCTCTGTGGTGGTGAAGGGCGCGAGGAGAAGGTAAACCGCCTCACCGATGAGCCGCGTGAAGAGATAATCGCCGCCAGAGCCGGTAAGCCGCTCTATTTCCTCTTCGTTAACCGCCCCGGAAAGCGGAACGTCGGCAACGGGGGCAAGGGGCGGCCAGTTGCTCAGGGTGAGCCTCCATGCCTGGGGCCGGATGCCGAGATTTGCCCCTTTTGGCATTAACTTTTGCGCGGGGGCTGTTAGGTCCAGAAGGTGAGCCTCCACCTCGCCCGTGCCGCTGGCGACTTTGTAGCGAAGGCCCTTTATACGCCAGAAGGGCAGGTAGAAAACCTCTTTTCCCTTGTACTCCGCTGAGAGAGGCAGTCTGTAGACCAGCGGGCCGCGAGTGCTGATGTAAAGGCCGGTGCGGCAAAAACGACAGCTTAGTATGCGCTCGCCCACCTCCATGGAGACTTCGCCCCCGCACTGGGGGCAGACGCCCACGGCGCCGCCCCTGGAGTTTTCGTCAAAAAGGGAGATGCTGGCAGTCAACCTCCCGCTCTCCTATTTAAGCGGCCCGCCGCACTGGTTGCAGAAAGATGCGCCCGGCATCGCCGGGGCGTTGCAGTGCGGGCAAAGGTCTCCGTGTGGCCGCGAATCGGCGCTGACCCCGCACGAGGGGCAAAACCTGGCCTTGGGCGGCAAATTCTTGCCGCAGGCGGCGCACTTTTTTATCACCAGTATCTGCCCGCCGCAGTGGGGGCAAAAACGGGCGTCGCGCTCGGCCTCGCCGCCGCAATCGGGGCAAACCAGCTTTTGCGCCTTCTCCTCGGCGGACTTGCCCATGCCGTTGAAGAGGCCGGGGACTATCATCCCCATGCCCATACCTAGCCCCATTCCGATTCCGCCGCTTTCAGGCCCGCCTGAGGCCCCCTTTTCGAGGGCCATCGCCATCTTCATCTTCAAAAGGTCTTCCAGCCTGCCGCCTATGGCGCCGAGCCTGGCTCTCTCGTCTATCGCCCCCTGCACCTCGGCGGGAGGGGTGATGGCGTTGATGTAGAGGGATTTGAGGGCGAGGCCGTAGCGCAAAAAATCCGCGTCGAGCCGTTCCTTCAGCCCCGTGGCTATCTGGTCGTAGAGGGCGGGCAGGTTCAAAAGGGTGTCCAGCTTTTCACCCAATAGATCGTTCAGGCGAGAGACGATTACCTGCCCGAGGTAATTTTCAAGGTCGCCGATGCCGTAATCGGCCTTGGTGCCGACCAGCGAGTTTACGAAAAGCACCGGCTGCACCACTTTTACGTTGAAAATGCCGTGGGCGCGAAGCCTTACAAGGCCAAGCTCGCTGTCGCGGAAGGCCACGGGGTCGCGGGTCCCCCAGGCGAGGTTGACGAAATCCTTGAGGTTGACGAAATAGACCTCGGCCCTGAAGGGGCTTCTCATCCCCCACGGAATAGCCAATATCTTGTTGAGAATCGGGAGGTTTTTGGTGGTGAGGGTGTGCCTCCCCGGGCCAAGCGCGTCGCAGGCGGTACCCTCGGAGAAAAAAACCGCCGCCTGACTCTCTCGCACCGTCAGTTGCGCGCCAAACTTTATCTCACCCGACCCCTTTTCCGGCACGCGGTGAGCCACGCTGGCGCCGGAATCGTCGAACCACTCAAGGACCTCAAGAAAAATGACGTTGTCAGTTCCCATGGATAAAACTCTCCTGCCTTTGAATTTAACCTTAATTTAGTGGGACTGCCCCGCCCCGTAGTGCCGGCCAAGGGCCTTGGAGACCTGTATCTTGAGCTCGTCCAGCGAACTGGACTTGACCACATAGCCATCGGCCAGCCACGAGGAATAATCATCTTTATAAGCGCTGTAAGCGGTCGATATTATCACTGGTATCTCGCTCTTGTGGCGGGAGAGTTCCTGAAGAATCTGAAGGCCGCTCTCCTTGCCGAGCTTTATGTCGAGGATAATGACGTGTACAGGGCCGGACTCCAGCGCCGAAAAGGCCTCGGCGCGGTTTTGAGCGCACTTGACCTCATACCCCTCCTCCTCAAGCTCCTCGCGGTAGAGCGCGCGTATGGAATTCTCGTCATCGACCACCAAGACCGTGTATTTCATAGCTAAAACCCCTCCATGGAAAAATAACCCCACCGAGTTATGTTAACACCAAGGCCTACCGCGTCAACTCCCTTGACAGAGCCCAGCCGAGCCGCGCACCCACTCCTCCTCGTCGGCCCTGGTGGAAACCACGCCGTCGATTCGGGCCCTAAGAAGGCCATCAAGCAGTTCGTGGTAGCGCGCCACATCCAAAATCCCCAGCTTTTTAAGGTCGGCGCCGGTCAGTATGGTCTTTGCCCCGATGGTCTTTGAAAAATAAACGCTTATGGCCTTTTTCTTTTTGACATCTCGGCTCTTCGTCATCGCGTAAAGGGCGGATTCAACCGGCGCCCCCCTCAATATAAGGTGGGCCTCACCTTCCGTGAGCCTTTTTTTGCCTATCGCCTCGCGGAGTCGAAGAAGGATTAAGCCCGCCCGCGCCCTAAGCTCCAAGAGCTCGCCGCCCTCACGTCCGCCGACGGAAAAAGCCTTGAGCAGAGCCTGCAACTCCCCGTCGTCCAAGGGTTCTAAAAGAGCCAGAAGCGCCAACTTCCAGCGCTGGGCCTGCACCGGCGGGTAAAGCAGGTCGTGCCACGCCGCCACCTCCTCAATCGCCGCCAGCCGCTCCTTCATCCTCGCGTCAAAGGCTATTTTCGGGCTTATCGCCCCGAGGCAGCCGTACTCGTCCAGCGCCCGTGCCACCGCCAGCGGCTGGGCCTCGCCGAAGAGCAGCTCCAATTCCCTAAAGAGGCGCGGGTTTTTGCCGCCGGAGAAAAAACCCTCCTCCACACAGCTCTTCAAAAGCCTCTCGCTCTGCGGCCCAAGCCGAAAGCCGAAGCGAAGCTTAAAGCGCAGGGCGCGAAGGACCCTAGTTGGGTCCTCGACGAAGGAGAGACTGTGCAAAACCCTTATCGTCTTCTCCTTGATGTCTTTTATGCCGCCGAAAAAATCCACCGCCTCGCCAAAATTATCCCTCCCAAGGCTCACGGCTATGGTGTTTATGGAAAAATCGCGCCGGTAAAGGTCCACCTTGAGGTTGGACTCCTCTACCTTGGGCAGGGCGGCGGGCTCGGGGTAATATTCGGTGCGGGCCGAAGCGAAATCTATCTGGAAATTGTCGGGGAAGATGAGTTTAGCGGTCCCGAAGGCCTTATGCTCCCTCAGCTTCACCCCCCAGAGGCCCGCCGCCTTTCTCGCGACCGCTATGGCGTCCCCCTCCACCACTATGTCGATGTCCAGGTTTTTCCTGTGGAGGAAGAGGTCGCGCACCATTCCGCCCACAAGGTAGGCACGCATCTTCTCACCCGTGGCAAGCTCCCCGATTGTCCTCAATTTTTCCATGAGTTCTGGCTTCAAAAGGTCCGAAAGAGCCTTTTTGAGCGAACGGGACTGCGCCTGCTCCATTCCCTGGCCGAAGGGTGAAAGTTTCAGCTCCTCGTTGATGACGCGCAAAATGTCGGTGCGCGTTATCGCCCCCACAAGCTCTCCCCCCCTGATTACCGGCAAAAAACGCTGGCGACCCTCCACCACCAGTTCGCGCAGGCTGTCGAAATCGGCGTCCTCTGAAACCGAACTGAACTCACCCGCCATATAGTCGCCCGCAAGGGCTCCCTCAAGGCCGTGGCCGATGGCGCGCTCCACGATCATGCGGGTGATTATCCCCACAACCCGCCCGCCTTCGGTCACCGGCATGGCGTTTATATGATAGCGGTTGAGGGCCTCCCTCACCTGCGGGAGCGGTGAGGTCGAAGCCACCGTCTTCACCGGAGAGGTCATTATATCCCTGGCCCTCAGCCTCGGTCGTATAGCCTCGGGAATAATCTTCTCCAGCTTGTTGTTAACCTCTATGGGGGTCAGGTCGTGGATCGCCGCCGAAGCCGCCTCGCGGTGGCCGCCCCCGCCGAAATGCCTGGCTATTACCGAGACGTCGGCCTCCGGCGCGCGGCTTCTCGCCACCAGGACTATCCGCCCCTCCATGGCGACATGCATCACCAGAACATCGAGGTTCTCTATTTCGCAGAGGCGGTGGGCCAGAGAAGCTACGTCGCCGATATAATTCTCGCTCTCGGCGCTCGTCACACCAACCTTCACCTTCCTGATATTTTTCACCTTAAGTGACTTCAGGAGCTGGTCGAGGAGGAAAACCTGCTCGGCGGTGAGTTCCGGCTCAAGAAAACCCGCTACGGAGGAGAGGTCTGCCCCCGCTTCCAGAAGTTTGCCCGCCGCGAAAAAATCGCGCGGGGTCGAGGCGGCGAATGTGAGCTTGCCGGTATCCTCCATTATCCCGAGGAGCATCACCGTGGCGTCCGCGGGGCCTATCTTTATCCCCCGCCGCAAAAGCTCCTCCACCATCAGCGTAGTGGTCGCCCCCACATTCTCGCAAAGCTCGAAAGCCCCTCGAATCGACTCGGAATTTTTAGGGTGGTGGTCGTAAATGTGAACCTCCACCCCCTCCTTGCCGACCAGCTCGGCGAACCGGCCTATGCGCGAGGGCTGGTCGGTATCGACCAGTATCAGTCTCGTAACCTTCTTAAGATCGACGTTTTTAGCCCGCCCGAAGCCGGAAGCGTAAATGGAGGAGGCCAAAAAGAAATTCCTGAGCGATTTTTCCTGCGACCCTGGAAAGACGCAAACCGCCCCCGGGTAGAGGAGCCTGGCCCCCGCCATCGCGCCAAGGGCGTCGAAATCGGAATTCATGTGGGTGGTTATTACTTCCACTAGCCCCCCCTCGGGTGGTGCTTTTTCACCATGTTCTTCAGGTGGTCGCGGGAGACGTGAGTGTAAATCTGCGTGGTGGAGAGGTCCGAGTGGCCCAGCATCATCTGCAGGCTCCTCAAATCGGCCCCGCCCTCAAGGAGGTGGGTGGCGAAGGAGTGGCGAAGGGTGTGGGGGCTTGCGTCCTCGGGTATCCCCGCCCGCCTGCACCCCTCTTTGACCAGCTTCCAGGCGCTCTGGCGCGAAACGGCCTTGCCGAAGCGGTTTAGGAAGAGAAAGTCGTTGGTGCGGGAGCCCTTTGAAAAGAAATTGCGCCCCTCGGCGAGGTAAGTTTCCACCGCCTCCTTGGCGCGCCTCCCTATCGGCACCACGCGCTCCTTGGAGCCCTTTCCCATCGTGCGCACAAACCCCGCGTTGAGGTCTATGCGGGAGAGTCGAAGCTGGCAGACCTCGGAGACGCGAAGCCCAGCGCCGTATAAAAGCTCAAGCATCGCCTTGTCGCGCAGCCCCTTTGGGGTGTTGCCCTCGGGGCTCTCCACCAGCGCCTCGGCCTGCTCCCTTGTGAGGGTTTTGGGAAGATTTCGCCACTGGCGGAGCGATTCGAGCCTCTCCAAAGGATTTTTCGAGACTATACCCTCCCGCGCGAGGGCCTTGAAGAAGGTGCGAAGGGCCGACATGCGCCTTGCGATAGTGCGGGTGTCCATGCCGCTCTCGCTCTGGGCCCGCAAAAAGGAGAGGATGTCCTGGGTGTCGGCCTTGTCGAGGGTTTTGGAGCCTTTAAGGTGGGAACGGAAGGAGTTTAGGTCGCGGGCGTAGGCGTCGAGGGTGTTTTTCGATAGCGAGCGCTCCACCACGAGGAAATTTATGAAAAAATCCAGGAGATTTTCATCTCCGCCCGCTTTCAGGCTCAAATCTCGCAGGCCTTGTGACGGGGAAGGATTATCGTCACGGTCGCGCCCTTGCCCGCTTCGCTTTCAATTGAAACGCTTCCCCTGTGCTGGGCGATTATGCGGTGGACTATGGTGAGGCCAAGCCCCGCGCCCGACATTTTTGAGGTGAAGAAGGGATTGAAGAGGTGGGGCAGGTCTTCCCTGGCTATGCCGTGGCCAGTGTCGGCGAAAACCAGCTTCACGCTCTCTTTTTGGGGCTTTATATCCACCGCCATGAGTCCCCCGCCCTCCATCGCCTCGATGGAATTTTCCAGCACGGCTCCGAGCGCTATGAGTATGTTGGCGCGGTCCCCCGTAACGGTGGCGTCCCCCCCGCCTATTGAAACGCTCACCTCTATTTTGCGGCCTGATAATTCTTCGGCCTTGTCCCCGAGGGCGGTTTTGACCGTCTCCGCGAGGTCGAAGGGTTCGGAGGGGTTGAGGTTTAGGGTCTTGAAGGAGACTATTGCGTTAACCATGCGCTCAAGGCGCTCGACCTCGGAGATGATGTGCTCGGCGTAGCCCCTGCGCGGGTCCCCCTCGGGCGAGGAGGAGTGTATGCGCCGCGCGAACCCGCCTATCGCAACCATGGGGTTTCTCACCTCGTGGGCGACCCCCTCCGCCATGAGCCCCAGCGCCCCCATCTTCTCCTCCACGGCGTGGCGCTCCTCGCTGACCCGCCGCTTTATGAGCATGCGTATGCGGGCGGCGAGCTCCTTGGGGTTGAAGGGCTTTGTCATGTAGTCGTCGGCGCCGATTTCCAGCCCCTTGACCTTGTCGGGGGTGTCTTTTTTTGCGGTGAGAAGGATAACGGGCATGGAACGGGTGGAGGGGTTGGTCTTGAGGACGTGGCAGACCTCGAAGCCGTCCATCTTCGGCATCATCACGTCAAGCACGACAAGATCGGGCTTTTTCGCCTCGATCTTCCTGAGGGCCTCGAAGCCGTCGCCCGCGATCTCAACCTCGTAGTCCATAAGGGTGAGGCTTTCGGCCAAAAGCTCGGCGTTTTCAGTGTTGTCGTCTACGACCAGAACCCTGTCCATCATACCTTCCCGCCTAATGGCCGATGGTTTTATCTCCCATGTACAAATGATACTACATTTCGGGGCTTTTCAAGAGGTTTGACTTTTCAGACGACGATTATCTCCCTCGGCGAGGTGGTGATGCGCTCGCAGCCGTCGGCGCGCACTACGAAGGTGTCTTCTATGCCCACGATTCCCCTGCCTTTGAAGATGAATTTCGGTTCAAGGGCGAAGACCATCCCCTCTTCGAGTTTCATCGGGAATTTGTCGGCGATGAAGGGGTATTCGTCCACTTCAAGGCCTATGCCGTGGCCCACGAAGGAGACCGCGTCGCCTTCGCCGAGGAAGTTATCGCCAAAACCGCTCTCGTCGGCTTCCCTCAAGGCGATATCGTAAAGTTCCGAGCAGACCGCGCCCGGGCGTGCGTGTTTAATGACCTTTTCCTGCACCTTCACGGCGGCGTCGAAGGCTTTGGCGAAGATAGACTCTATCGGCCCTACTGAAAAGAGGCGGGTCTGGTCGCAAAGGTAGCCGCCGCAGTTGCCCACGAGGTCAACAGAGACCGGCTCGCCTTCTTCTATCTGGCGGGTGGAGGCGGATTGGCTCATCAGCGGGGAGAGGCCGCTGCCGGAGGTTGGCATGTCGAAGCCGCCAGCGCGCGCGGCGCTTTTGCCCGCCATCACGTGGCCGTAAAAGAGCCAGTGGTTGAAGGAGCGCATGGGGGTGTAGCCTGCGTGGCCCATCAGCCTCATGCGGTATTCTATGTGGGCGGCAAGCTCCAGTTCCGTCATGCCCGCCCGAAGCGTTTTAGCGGCGGTGGCGGCCCCCTCGCGCACCATCGCGCAGGCGTTCTTCATCGCCTCTATCTCTTTTTCGCTCTTTATAGCCCGAGTTAGCATGATGGGGTGGGTGGAGCTTTGGAGGTTTACGCCTGCAAAGAGTTTCTGGAGCCGCTCGAAGTTCAGCGCGGGCAAAATGTCGGTCTCGACTCCTATGGTCGAGAATTTGCGGCCTGCACCCGCTTCCAGGGCTCCGGGCAGGTCCTTTACCGATTCAAGGTAATGGACGGGCCAGACGCACTCCTCTTTGGCGCGCTCAAGGTCTTTGCGTATGAAGACAAGTGGCTCTCCCTCGGCGGGTATCAGTACGTAGCCGTTCTGGGCTGTTCCGGTGAAGTAGTAGCGATTGACGCGGTGGGTTAAAAGAACGGCATCAAGGCGGGAGTGAGAGAGGTGGGACTGGAGGGTTTGGACCCTTTTGGCGAATTCCTCTTTCGGGAAAACGGGGAGGTTCATCATGGCGTTCTCCATTTCCTTGAAAAAACGTCAAAGGCTCCCTTTGTGGGAGCCTTTCTTCTAGCTGTCGTCCTCTTCCTCGCCGCTTCTCTTGCGTTTTCTGAAGTATAGCCTTAGCGGCACCCCCTCAAAGCCGAAGGTATCGCGGAAGCGGTTTTCCAGATACCGCTCGTAGTGCTTTGGTATTCCTTCGGGGTAGCTTGAGAACATGGCGAAGGCCGGCGGGCTGGTCGAGACCTGCGTGGAGTAGTAGATGCGGGTGCGCTTGTTCCCCACCATCGGCGGCGGCAGTTCGGTCATCGCCGCTTCCATGAAATCGTTTAGCTTGCTGGTGGAGATGCGCCGCCCGAAATCCTCGTGGACCTTTTTGACTATGTCAAAGACCCTCTCGGCGCGAAGGCCCGTGAGCGCCGATATGGAGATTACCGGCACGTGGCGCATGGGGCCGAGCTTTACGGCTATATCTTTCTTCAGGTGGTCGAAGGTGGCGTGGTCTTTGGAGACGGCGTCCCACTTGTTGAGGCACAGGACGGCGGCGCGTTTGCCGCGCAGTATCAGGTCGAGGATTTTGAGGTCCTGGTCCGAGATCCCCTCTATCGCGTCCACCATGAGGATGCACACTTCCGAGCGCTCTATCGCCTTTAGCGCCTTGAGGACGCTCCAGCGCTCGACGCCGTTTTCCACTTTTGATTTTCTGCGGATTCCGGCGGTGTCGATGAGAAGGTATTCGGCGTCTTTAACGACGACCCGCGTATCTATGGCGTCGCGGGTGGTTCCCGCTATCGGGCTCACCACTACGCGCTCGGCTCCGAGGATGGAGTTGACGAAGCTGGATTTGCCGACGTTTGGCCGCCCCAAAACGGCGACCCGTATCGCCTGGTCTTCCCCGTCGCCGAACTCGTCCCCCTGCGGCAGGCGCGATTCCATCTCCTCGTGGAGGACGAAAAAGCCGAGGTTGTGCTCGGCGCTTACAGGAACTACCGTGGTGAAGCCGAGCGAGTAGAACTCGGAGACTGTCGCCTCCTGCTTGGGGCCGTCGACCTTGTTCACCACTACGATGACATCGCGGGCGCGCTTGCGCAGGTATTCCGAGATTTCGGCGTCGAGCGGGATGGGGCCTGTGTGGGCGTCCACGACGAAGAGGATGAGGTCGGCTTCGCTCACCGCCTGCTCGACCTGGTAGGCCATAGACCCCACGAGCTCGTCGTCCGAGTAGGGCTCAAGGCCGCCGGTGTCTACAATCGTCACCTTGCGTCCGCCCATCTCCGCGTCGGCGTAGTTGCGGTCGCGGGTGACGCCGGGTACGTCCTCGACTATTGCCACCTTTTTGCCGACAAGGCGGTTGAAGAGGGTCGACTTGCCTACGTTCGGCCTTCCGACTATCGCGACGAGGCTCATTTGTCCCTCGCCGAGTAGCCGAACTGCTCAAGTTTCTTGGGGTCTTTGGTCCAGTTCTTCTCGACCCCCACGTGGAGGTCGAGAAAGACCCTCACCCCAAGGAGTTTCTCAAGGTCTTCGCGGGCTTTCTTGCCGATTTCCTTGATGAGGGCGCCCCCCTTGCCTATAACTATGGCTTTTTGGCTGTCGCGCTCTACGTGGATGGTGGCGTGGATGACGGCGAGGTTTTTTTCCTCGCGTTCTTCCCACATATCCACGGTTACGGCTACTGAATAGGGAATCTCCTCGCCGGTGAGGTCAAAGACCTTCTCGCGGATGTATTCGGCGGCGATGAAGCGCTCGGGCCGGTCGGTGAGCGCGTCGTCGGGGTAGTATTCGGGCCCCTCGCCCATCCTTGCGGTGACGGCCTCAAGAAGGTCGGCCACGTTCTTTCCGGTAAGGGCGCTTATCTCGAAAATTCCCTCGAACTGCATCAGACCGGCGAAATTTACAGCCCGTCCCTCCTTGCGGTCGCACTTGTTGACCACGAGGAAGACCGGAGAGCCGGTTTCTTTGAGTTTTTGGGCTATAAGGCGGTCGTCGTCGGTCGCGTCCTGCGAGCCGTCGACCATGAAGAGGACTAGGTCGACCTCTCCCAAGGTTGAGAAGGCCTGTCCCGCCATGTATTTGTTTATGAGCTTCTCGCCCTCGTGGACCCCGGGGGTGTCGATGAAGACCAGCTGGCAGTCGCCTCGGTTGAGGACTCCGGTTATGCGGTTTCTCGTGGTTTGGGGCTTTGAGGAGGTTATTACCAGCTTTTCACCCAAAATCATGTTGAGCAGGGTGGATTTGCCCGCGTTCGGCCTGCCGATTATCGCGATGAAGCCGGAGCGCGTTATCCGGTTTGGGGGAGTATGCACGAAAATCCTTCCCTACTTTCCTTCCACGGCGGTTTTAAGGGCAAGTTCCTGCCCTTCCTTGGCGCGGAAGATTATGAAGGTTTTGGAGGAGTGCATCTGCTTGTCGTCCGAGGCGGTCAAGGAGAGGATGTTGGACCCCTCTTCCAGCTCCACCTCGAAGGAGATCGCCGCGGCCTTGCCCTGACCCGCGTTTTTGTAGAAAACCTTCTTGTCGCCCAGATAGGCGTAGAAGTCCTCTACCTTGGAGTCGTCCGTCAGCGCCACGTCCAGCTTGATTTTGGCGGCTGTCGTGCGAAGCGGCGGCGGCGCTGAAAGTTTTATCGCGGGCGGGAAGCGGTCTTCGGAGGCGGCGTGCTTCTCTCCGGCGGTGAAGAGAAGTTCGTCGCTGAAAACGGCTCCGCTGTCGGCGTCGGTCACGTTTATCACCAGCTTGAATTTGCCTTCGTCGTCGGCCTTCTTGAACTCAAAAGACATCGGCGCGTCCTTGACCTCGCCTGGTTTCACCGCGTCGAAGTTGTGGCGGGCGCTTTTAAGGTATATGCGCTCGTTCTCGCCTTCGGCGCGAAGGGTCGTCTCGGTTTTGCCGGAGGCTCCCTCGCCCCTGTTTTTGACCTTTAGGCCAAGCTCTATGAAATCGCCCGCGTCCACCACGCCGTTGCCGGAGAGTTTGGAGTCGGAGTTCTTTTCCGAGAAGGTATAGGAGTATTCAAAGCCCGGGGAGGGCACTCCTCTTGAGATTACGCCTCCCTTGCCTTCGGCGACATCTTCCGCCGAGCCGCTTTTAAGGGAGATGGTGACCGGATCCCAGCGGGAGGGCAGTGATTTGGGGGTCTTGACCTCGGTGGTCCAGGAGCGCTCCTGGCCCGCGTCTATCTTGCCGAAGACGAAATCGAGTCCGTCCAGCATGGGGTTGTCGGACTTGGTGCGGCCCCAGACCTTGTGGGCGGGCGATTTGGAGGTGTTTTTCACGGTTATCTTGATCTGCGCGGGCGAGCCGGCCATCAGGGCGTAATCCTCGCCCATGAAGACAGTCAGCGCGCCCTTCTCGGCGGCGGGGCCGTCGCTCCAGTCCACGCCGAGGGCCACAAGGGCCGCCGCCACTTTCTTTTGCTGCTCTTCGTTGGCCTTGGCCAC
>SRXB01000284.1 GCA_009724975.1 bacterium
GGCAAAAGTCCCATCTTGACCATCAGCTGAAAGCCGTTGCAGACGCCAAGCACAAGGCCGCCCCTTCGTATGAACTCCAAAAGCTCGTCTTCGAAGCGGGCCTTCGAGCCCTCAACCGCCACCGAGCCGTACTTGAAGCGCACCGCTCCGGCCTTGGCGCTCCCCAGGTCGTCGCCGTCGAGAAAACCGCCGGGCAGGTGGATGAAATTATAGCCGCCGAGGCGGACCTCGCCGGAGAAAATCGCCGCCATGTGCGCGATATCGGCCTCAAAACCGGCCAGACGCAGGGCGTGGGCGCTCTCCCGCTCGCAGTTGATGCCGTTTCCGGTTATTACAAGCGCTTTGGGTGCTGTCATCTTCTCATTCGTCCTAAATATGGGCCAAAGTCTTTTGCCAGCACTCCTTCAGGGAGTGGGCGGTGGCGTAAACGACGGGGCTTCCGGCGGCGTCCCTTATTACCACGCGGCTTCCGCCGGAGACTTCGCCCACGCGGGCGGCGGGAAGACCGGCGAAAAGCTCCTCGAACCGAGCCGCGTTATCGGGCTTTACCGTAGCCACGAACCTGCCTGCGGATTCGGAGAACAAAAGCTCGTCGGCGCGGGATATTCCCTCGGCGGGAGCCCTTGAGAGGTCGGCGTCGATGCCAAGTCCGCCGGAGAAAGCGGTTTCGGCAAGGGCGACGGCAAGGCCGCCGTCGGAGGCGTCGTGGCAAGAGGCAACCAGCCCCTCGCCTATCGCTTTTTCCAATGCGGCGTAAAGGGCAAGGTTCTCTTTTATCCGCACCTGCGGCACCGAGTTGCCCACAAAGCCCTTCATCGCCCAGTATTCCGAGCCGCCCATCTCGGGACGGGTCGTTCCGAGCACGTAAACCAGGTCGCCAGCCCTTTTGGCGTCCATCGTGACGCACTTTCTAACGTCCTCGACCTTCCCTATCACGCTGAAGAGTAGGGTGGGCGGGATGGAGATCTTAGTGGAGCCTATCTGGTAGTCGTTCTTCATCGAGTCCTTGCCCGAGACCAGCGGTATGCCGTAAGCGGTTACGGTGTCGTAGAGCGCCCTGCAAGAGCGCACCAGCTGGGCGAGCTTGTACTGGCCGTCGGGGGTCTTTTCGCTCTCCACCGGGTCGCACCAGCAAAAATTGTCGAGCCCCGCGAGGTGAGCAAGGCTCCCGCCGACGGATATGGCGTTTCTAACCGCCTCGTCGACGACCAGCGCGGTCATGTGGTAGGTGTCGATGTCGGAGTAGCGCGGCGCGATGCCGTTTGCGGTCACCACACCTTCGAAGGATTCAAGCACCGGGCGGTTTACGGCGGCGTCGGAGGGGCCGTCGTTCTTCTCGCCGGTGAAGGGCTTTATAACGCTGCCGCCCTGGACCTCGTGGTCGTAGCGGCGCACTATCGATTCCTTCGAGCAGATGTTCAGCCTTGAGAGCAGTTCCTTAAGGTCGTCGGTGAGGTCGGGCTGGCACTCGAAAGCGGGTTCCGCGTGGACCGGCTTTACCCACTTGGCCTTCAGCTCCATCGGCGGCAGGCCGTCGTGGAGGAAGGAGAGGGGCAAATATCCAACGGTTTTGCCGCCGAAGAGGATGTGAAAAGCCCCCTCGTCGGTGAATTCGCCCATAACGGTCGCCTCTACGCGCATCTTTTGGGCCAGCTCCATGAACTCGGCCTCTTTTTCGGGCCTCACGGCCAGCGACATGCGCTCCTGCGACTCGGAAACGAGAATTTCCCACGGGTGGAGGCCCGGATACTTAAGGGGAGCCCTGTCAAGGTGTATGCGCGCCCCGTTGGTATACTCGGCCATCTCACCTATGGAGGAGGAGAGGCCGCCCGCGCCGTTGTCGGTTATGGAGGAGTAAAGGCCCCTGTCGCGGGCGATGAGCAAAAAGTCGTAGAGGCGTTTTTGGGTAATCGGGTCGCCCAGCTGAACGGCGGTGGCGGGGCTTCCCTCGTGAAGCTCCTCGGAGGAGAAGGTCGCGCCGTGTATGCCGTCCTTGCCTATGCGCCCGCCCGCCATGACGATGAGGTCCCCGGCCTTGGGCCGCTTCTCGTGGCCGGGTATCGCGTCCAGCTCCATCGGTATGATTCCGGCGGTGCCGCAAAAGACCAGCGGCTTGCCCAAAAAGCGCTCGTCGAAGACCACGGTGCCGTTAACGGTGGGAATGCCGCTTTTGTTGCCGCCGTGTTCCACGCCGGTCACGACTCCCTCGTAAATCCTGCGGGGATGGAGGAGGCGGGGCGGCAGGTCGCCGTCGAAGAAGGGGTCGGCGAAGCAGAAGGTGTCGACGTTGAAGACCAGCTTGGCGCCCATCCCCGTACCCATCGGGTCGCGGTTGACGCCCACTATGCCGGTGAGCGCGCCGCCGTAGGGGTCAAGGGCCGATGGGGAGTTGTGAGTCTCCACCTTGAAGCAGAGCGAGTAGTCGGCGTTGAATTTGATTACCCCCGCGTTGTCCTTGAAGACCGAGAGGCAGTAATCCTTATCGCCCATGGCCTCCCTGACGGTTGCGGTGGCCCCCATGATATAGGTTTTGAAGATTGATTTAATCTTCTCGACCCTGCCCTCTTCCTCGTAGGCGATATTGGCGTTGAAAATCTTGTGTTTGCAGTGCTCCGACCAGGTCTGTGCCAGGCATTCGAGTTCCACGTCGGTGGGGCGGTCCTCGGGAAGGCCGAGCGAGCCGCGGCTCTGGCGGACCTCTTCTTTGCGGTAAAAATCCCTAATCGAGATCATCTCGGTGAGGGTGAGGGCCAAAAGCCCCTCCCTCGATATCCTCAAAAGCTCGGCGGAACCGACCTCCAGGCTTATCTCGTTAACCTTGGGCG
>SRXB01000612.1 GCA_009724975.1 bacterium
TTTTCATAGCTTCGCTATCTGAAAATTATTTTCGGGTTCCTCTGGTAGCGCGCGGCATCGCGCCGCGCTTTTAGTGCGAGTTCTCGCCCGTAACCCAAACAATTAAAAAGGGCCGGTCCAAAAAGATCGGCCCCGCGTATTTGGTGCCCAGAGCGAGGCTCGAACTCGCACGCCCTTACGGGCAAGGGATTTTAAATCCCTTGTGTCTGCCTATTCCACCATCCGGGCGCGGCTGGTATCTTTGGGGGGTTTTTGATAGGCTTAAGAGTTTGTGACATCAACGCTCTCTTTGTCAAAGGTTATCCGACCGGGTAAAAGCATGCAAAAAGTTTTGGTTTTCCAGAGAAACGGGCTGGGCGCCGGAAAGATTAAGGGAATAGAGCGTTTCGGAAGCGGCATAGCCCTCTTTGTGGTTGACGTCGCCACCCCGTCCGCGCCGATTGTCGACGACCCCGAGAGGTATTTTCCCGAAAACCTGCGGGAGCTTATCGAGAAAAGCGACCTCGTGGTCGATCACCTTTACCACCCCGACCTCTCCGGCCACCTTCTGGAGGTTGCGAAAACTTGCGGCAAGGAGGTGGTCGCCACCGGCAGGAAGATACCGGGCGCGGTTTCGCCCTGCACCTGCTGTTCGCTGGG
>SRXB01000040.1 GCA_009724975.1 bacterium
AGTACCCGTAGGCTTCCTGCACTTGGCGCGAGTAATGAATCGTAGTCAAGATGCGGAAGCCGGAGGGCAAGCGCAGCTTGGATTATAAGATGCCACGGGCGTAAGCCCGTGGTAGTTCACTTGAGGGGTTTGGCGCGCCCCGCGCCCGCGCGACACTTTTTAAAAAGTGTCCAAAACTTGGCCCTGCAACAAAGCTCTCGCTTTTCGGCTCGACCGTTCGCTCCGGCGGGGTCGCGACGGACTCTGAAGGTCCGCCGTCTCCCTTATCCGCCTTCGCTCACTGCTTCGTTGAAAGGGCCGACTTCACGTTTGGCTCGCTTCGCTCGTGGCTCGCAAATCTTTTGATTTGCTCGAAGGTAGTTTAGCCCAAGCTGGCCGGATTTCCTTTTAATCGCTCGAAGGCAAGTTTTTTTATTTATGGGGTTTGGGCCACTCTTCGTTTTCCAGCACTTTGGCGAAGGCGAACATGCGGTCCCACTCCACCTCCCTGCCGGAAACCGGGCATTTAAGGCGCATTTTCTTTTCATCGACGCCTATCACCAGCCAGTCGCCGCCCCTGCCCCCGCCTTCGAGCCGTATCTTCTGCCCGACCTGAAGGGGGTATCTCTCGAAAATCACAACATTTTCGATGCTCATCAGTATTCTTCTCCGAGTAGGATTCTTATGGCGAGGTTGGCCTGTATGTGGGCGGCCACACCGACGCGGGGGGCCATCAGCCCCATGAAGGGTTTGGCTTCGCTCTCAAGGTCGCCGACGACGTGGAGGTTTTTGCCGAGGCGGTGGATGCGTATGGTTTCCGAGGGGCCGTGGCCCGCAAGCCCCGAGGCGGCGATGACCTGCGCTTCGGGGACATTGCCCAGCACCGCCTCAATCAGCATGGTTTTCTGGTCGGCTTTGTCCAGCGCCTCCACCACAACATCGCAGCCCTTGAAGATTTCGGGCGAATTTTCGCCCGTGAGCATCACGTTGTGGAGCAAGAGCCTGGCGTAGGGATTGATGCGCAAAAGGTTCTGGGCGAGGGCGCTTGTCTTTTCTATACCGATCTGGTCGGCGAAATAGACCTGCCTGCCGAGGTTGGAGGGCTCCACCACGTCGAAATCGGCCAGCACAAGCTCCCCGACCCCCACGCGCACCAGCGCCATAGCCACGTAGCTCCCAAGGCCGCCCAGCCCCGCGATTCCAACCCGCGCTTTTTTCAGTTTGGCGTAGATGCCCGGGGTGTGGCGGGCCGAAATCATGGCTTCGAGTTCCTCGGGGGTGGGTATCTCGCCGCGCTTTATCAGGACGAGCCGGTCGCCCTTGGCCAGCCTCGTTTCAGGGATGGCGGGAAAGCCGTTTATTACGATTATGTCCGCGCCCGGCTTCCGAAGGTCGCGCACCTCTCCCGCGGAAAGGCCCTCTTTGATTTCGCAATTTTTTTCGTTGAGGTAAATCTGCAATGCGGTTCCCCTTTTTGTGAAGCGTTTAGTCAAGGATAACCGTTTTTGTGGAAAAGCGCGGTGATTTTCAGCCCTTGCGGGTTTTGGGGGAGGATATGGCGGCCTTTAGCGCCCAAAAGCACTCCATTCCCAAGGGAAGCCCTCCAAAGCCGTGGCCAAGTTCAAGCCCGTCGGGGTTGGGGGCGTGGAAATCGCTTCCGCCGGTGATCAAAAGTCCTTTTTGGCGCGCAAGACGGGCGTATCTCTCGGTTTGCTCGGAGGAGTGCCTGCTGTAATAAACCTCTATGCCGTCAAGGCCAAGGGAGAGGAGGCGATCGAAAGCCCGCTCGAAAACCCCAGGGTTTTCACGCTCCATCACCCCCGGGTGAGCCATCACAGCCACCCCGCCCATCTCGCGGATTGTCTCGAACGCCTCTTCGGGCGTCAATCTCTCTCTATCCACGTAGGCCAGCCCGCCCCTGCCGAGGTACTGACTGAAGGCCACCTGCAGGGAGGGGACCATTCGGCGCTTCACCATAAGGCGGGCTATGTGAAGCCTGCCGACTATGTCGCCGCCCGCTTCCTTGCGCACCTGATCGGAGGAGATCGGAGCCCCGAGCTCGTTGAGGCGGGAGACCATCTTTACCAGCCTTGTGTTTCTAGCCGCTTCGAGGCGGGCGAAAACCCGCTCTATCGAGGGGCTCCATCCTTGTGTTCCGTAACCAAGAAGGTGAATGCCGACCCCTTCGAGCGCCACGGAAAACTCCACCCCTGCCAGGACCTCCACTCCAAGGCGTTCGCCGGCTCGTGCGGCCTCGGAGCAACCGGCGCAGGTGTCGTGGTCGGTGATGGAAATCGCCTTCACTCCGCGCAGGGCGGCCCTCTCCAAAACCTCGGTGGGGGTTAGAGAGCCGTCGGAAAAAGTGGAATGGACGTGAAGGTCGATCATGTTTTAGGTTTCCGTTTAAAATTTCATTCAATTGATGTTCATCCATCGCGGCGCGGAAGTCAAGAAGAAGCGAAAACCTTAAAAGAAACTTGACTTTAGGCGAATCGGAATCTACGATTCACTAGATACGCCGTCAATGCCCTCGTAGCTCAGGTGGATAGAGCACAGGATTCCTAATCCTGGGGCCGTAGGTTCGAGTCCTGCCGGGGGCACCATGCGTTTAGGCTTTTTTGCTTCACTTTAGAAACACCGCGAGGAGGAGACTTGGATGAACAAGTCGGAACTCATCAAGGTCGTGGCCGAGAAGGGCGGGCTTTCGATGAAAGCCGCCAAAGAGGTGGTCAACACCTTCTTCGATGCCCACGTGGAAGCCATTTTGAAGGATGAGCGAATCGAGATTCGCGGTTTCGGCAGCTTCGTAAATAAAAAATACGACGCTTACACGGGCCGCAATCCCAAGACCGGAGAGAAAATCTCCGTTCCGGAAAAAAAGTTGCCGTTCTTTAAGGTGGGCAAAGAGCTTAAATTCCGCGTAGACAGCGACGACTGACCCTTTTTTGCCGCTTAGCCGCTAATCATTCTTCGCCGCCTGAAGGCTGGGGTGGCGTGGTTTGTTTTTTCACCAGCCCTCTTGATTTTCGGGTGTCAACCAGATGTGCGTCGCCGTTCCGGGAAAGATAATATCAATTGACGAAAGCCTTATGGCGATGGCCGATTTCGGCGGCTCCATGAGGGAGATATCGGTGGCCCTGCTGCCGGATCCAAAGGTTGGCGATTACGTCATCGTCCACGCGGGCTTCGCCCTCAACAAGGTTGACGCGATGGAGGCCGAGGACACCATAAAAATGATGCGGCAGGTCATTGATGACGCAAAAATCTTCTGACCTCTTCCGCGACAGGGAGAGCGCCGCAAAACTTCTCGATGTAATCAAAGGCTACGACGGCCCCCACATCTCCATAATGGAGGTATGCGGCACCCACACGGTGGCGATTGCCCGCATGGGGCTTCGAGACCTCCTTCCCTCCGGCGTCACCCTCCTCTCCGGCCCGGGCTGCCCCGTCTGCGTAACCCCCATCGACTCCTTCGACGAGGCGATCTGGCTCGCCAGGGAAAAGGGGGTCATTCTGGCCACCTACGGCGACGCCCTTCGCGTCCCCGGCACCAGGACCAACCTTTTGAACGCCAAGGCCGAAGGCGCCGATGTGTCGCCGGTCTATTCCGCCACCGACGCCCTTGCCCTGGCGCGCAAAAACCCCTCGAAGGAAGTGGTCTTTCTCGGCCTCGGCTTCGAGACCACCTCGCCGACGGTGGCTTTCGCTGTTGAGGCGGCGAAGAAGGAGGGGCTGGGGAATTTTTCGGTTCTCAGCGCCCACAAGGCCCTCATGCCCGCCGTGGGGGCGCTTCTCCTCGACCCCGCAGTGAAAATAGGCGCTTTCCTTTGCCCTGGCCACGCCTCGATGGTGCTTGGCGCGAACGTCTATGTCCCCGTGGCGGAGAAATACAAAATACCCTGCGTGGTTGCGGGCTTCGAGCCGCTTGACGTCCTAGTGGGAATCATCATGATCCTCAGGCAGGCCAAAGAGGGGGTCGCCAAAATGGAAAACGGCTACCCCCGCGTCGTAACGGCTGAGGGCAACAAAGCCGCGCTGGCGGTTCTTGAAAAGGTCTTCACCCTTGCCGACGCCGGCTGGCGAGGCCTTGGCGTAATACCCATGAGCGGCTACGAGCTTCGCGAAGAATACGCGGCCTTCGACGCCCGACGCAAGTTTTTGGCCGGAGTGGAAATCGACTCTAAAGAGCCCGCCGGTTGCAGGTGCGCGGATGTGTTGCGAGGCATAATTCCGCCCGCCTACTGTCCCCTCTTCGGCAAGGCCTGCACACCGGAAAAGCCCGTGGGGGCGTGCATGGTCTCCTCCGAAGGCGCCTGCGGCGCACATTACCGCTACAGGGGAATTTGAGAGATGGAAAAGAGAGTCCAGAAGGCCCACGGCGGCGGCGGCGCGCAGATGCGCTCGCTCATAAAGGATATTTTCCTTCGCCATTTCGACAATCCCGAGCTCTCCCGCCTCAACGATTTCGCGCAGGTTTCCCTCCCCGCCGGAAGGGTCGCCCTAACCACCGATTCCTACGTGGTGGACCCCTGGGAATTCCCCGGGGGGAATATCGGCGACCTTGCGGTGTGCGGCACCGTCAACGACCTCTCCATGTCCGGCGCAAAACCCCTCTACCTGACCACCGGCTTCATACTGCCGGAAGGTTTTCCCATCCAAAGCCTTGAGAAGATAGTGGCGGCAATGGGCGAGAGGGCGAGGGAGTCGGGCGTGCTCATCGTGGCGGGCGACACCAAGGTGGTCGAGTCAGGTTGCGGCCCCTTCGTCAACACGGCGGGCGTTGGCGTTATTCCCGAAGGCGTGAACATCGCGGGCGAAAACGCCAGGGCCGGAGACGCGGTGATAATAACCGGAGTGGTCGGCAGCCACGGCATAGCCGTTTTGTCGAGGCGCGAGGGGATAGACTTCATAACAGAGGTGAAAAGCGACTCCGCCCCCCTTTGCCACATCGTGGCGGCCCTCATAGAGGGCGGGGTGACTGTTAACGTCCTTCGCGACCCCACGCGCGGGGGGGTGGCCGAGGCGCTGAACGAAATCGCGGGGCAATCGGGGGTCGAGATCGAGATAGACGACTCGCTGATACCGATGGAGGCGGGTGTTCGCGCCGCCTGCGAGATGCTGGGCTACGACCCTCTGCACATCGCCAATGAGGGGTGCATGCTGGTTTTCGTCCCCTCCGGCCAAAAAGAGAAGGCCCTCTCCATAATCAGGTCAAAAAAGTATGGCGAAATGGCCGTAGAGATAGGAATAGTTCGCGAAGGCGCCCCACGGGTGGTGGCGCGCACCATACTCGGCTCAAAAAGGCTTGTAGACCCCCCCTCCGGCGAGCTTTTGCCGCGCATCTGCTGACAAAAAGGGGGCTAGCCCCCTTTTTTTAGTTCTAAAATCCTTTCCAGAAATTCAAAAAAGCATGGCGCGACCTCTTTTGCGGACCGGTCGGCCATCGCCCTCAGCACGCCGTCTTCACGCGTGAGAGATGCCGCCTCGCCAGTCGGCCTGAAGGGGTCAGTGGCGTGAAGGGGCGAGGGGTGGCTCCAGGAGTCTTGCGAGGTTCCCGGGATTATGAAGGTGGGGGTGTTCACGGCAACTGCGATGTGGCGGGGGGCCGAGCAGTTGCCGATGTGAAAATCCGCAGCTTCAATAAACGCCGCCAGGGTGCGCAAAGAGGTCTGGGGCGAAGGGACCACTGCCCCTCCAGAGAGTTCGGCGAGCTTTAGTGCTCCCTCGATCTCCCCGGGCCCCCAGAGAGCCACGCCCACCGCGCCTAAGCGGTCGGCTATCATCCGGCAAAGGTCGGCGTAGCGCTCCACCGGCCAGCGGCGGTAGGGATGCTTGTGGGTCGCGTCTACCGTAAAGAGTATCTTCGCCCCTCTTTTCGCGAGAATGTCATCCCGCACGCTTTTTGCCCAACCGGCCTCATCTTCAGTGGGGAAAATCTCCGGCCTGTCCCAGAAGCTTTTTATTCCAATCGCGCGAAGAAGGGATTTTTTTACCTCCACCACATAGCCGCCTCCGCGGGCGATCCTGTGAGTGTAGGTGAAAGAGCGCCTGCCCGAGCGAAACCCCGCGCGCGTCTTTGCGCCGGAAAAGAGGGCGAAAAGTTCGGTCCCAGGCGTGCCGTTGGTGTCCAGCGCGACCTCGAAGCCGTACTTTCGCACCTCCCGCATCAGCCGCAGCTGCCCCGAAAGCCCCTCCTTGGGCTTATAGACAAAAACCTTGTCGACATTGGGGTTGTTCAGCAAAAGCTGGTCGCTTGGCCCCTGAGTGATGAACCCGACGAAGGCCTCCGGATCGGCCTCTTTTATGATGTGGGGAAGTGGGGTGGTCAAAACGACGTCCCCAATCGCCCTTAGCTGGATTACGAGAAATCTTTTCAAGCGGCTCTCCGTCGCGAAGGTTTCCACCGAAAAGATTCTAGCACTTTGGCCGTTTTTCGCACAGGAGCTAGATGGAAGGGTTGAACCTCTTCATCGAAAGGGAGTTGGTGACGACCGAAACCGAGGAGAAGGCCATCGCCGCGCCCGCGAAAAGCGGGTGGAGGTGCCAGCCGAAGAGCGGCACGAAAAGTCCGGCGGCAAGCGGAATGCCGAGGGAGTTGTAAATGAAGGCCCAGAAAAGATTCTGCTTAATTTTTCGCATCGCGTAGCGCGAGAGCGAAACCGCCCGCGCCACGTCGCGCACGTCCCCCTTAACAAGAACCACCGAAGCCGATTCGATGGCGACGTCGGTGCCGGTTCCTATCGCTATCCCTACGTCGGCGCTCGAAAGGGCGGGGGCGTCGTTGATGCCGTCGCCCACCATCGCCACCTTCGCGCCTTTGGAGCGAAGCTCGCGCACTATGCGCTCCTTGTCGGCGGGCAGGACCTCGGCGAAGATATTCTCAATACCCGCTTTTTTTGCTATCGCCTCGGCGGTGGCCCTGCGGTCGCCGGTTATCATAACCGCTTCAATATCCATCTCTTTAAGAGCCGCAACCGCCGCCGGAGCGTGCTCCTTTAGTGTGTCGGCCACGGCGAAAACGCCAGCCGCCCTGCCGTCGACCGCCAGAAGGAGGACGGTTTTGCCGTCGCGCTCGTAGTCGCTTCGGTTGGCGGTGAGTTCCGAAGGGTCGACGCCGTTCGCCACGAGGAAATCTCCCGTTCCAACCAGCACCTTTTTGCCCGCCACCATCGCCTCGATGCCTTTGCCCGCATGGGCGGCGAAGGAGGAGGCTTTCAAAAGAGGGCTTTTATTGGCGGCGATTATGGCCCTTGCAAGCGGGTGCTCGGAGGAACTCTCAGCCGAGGCCGCGTAGAGGAGCGCCTCCTCTCTGGCAAAGCCGTTTGCAGTAAAAAGATCGGTGAGTACCGGTTTTCCCTCGGTCAGGGTGCCGGTTTTGTCGAAGACGACGGTGTTTATTTCGCCTGCGGTCTGGAGCGCCTCCGCCCCCTTGATCAAAATCCCCAGCTTTGCGCCTATTCCCGTTCCCATCATCACGGCGGTCGGGGTGGCGAGGCCAAGGGCGCAGGGGCAGGCTACGATAAGTACGGCCACGAAAAATTTCAGGGCTATTCCGGCGTCCCCCTTGGCGAAAAACCAGACCGCGAAGGAGAGCGCGGCTATGGCGATTACCGTGGGGACGAAAATCGCCGAAACCCTGTCGGCGAGGTTCTGGATGGGGGCTTTGGAGCCCTGCGCCTCCTCGACCAGCCTTATTATCTGGGCGAGCGCCGTGTCGGAGCCGACCTTTTTCGCCCGAAAGAGGAGGGTGCCGCCCCCGTTTACGGTGGCTCCGACCACGTAGGAGCCCTTTTGCTTGTCCACCGGCATGGATTCGCCCGTCAGCATCGATTCGTCGACGGCGGATTCTCCCTCGACTACCTCGCCGTCAACGGGAATCTTTTCGCCCGGCTTTACCCGCACCAGGTCGCCCACCAAAACCTCCTCGACCGGCACCTCCAGCTCCCGCCCGTCGCGCACCACAAGCGCCGACTTGGCCCCAAGGCCGATTAGCGCCTTTATGGCGCGGCCAGCCTTCGCGGTCGCCCTTGCCTCAAGGGTTTTGCCGAGGAGGATGAATGCGATGAGGACTCCGGCTGTTTCGTAATAATAGTGGCCGCCCTTGCCGGTGAAGGTTTCATAGAGCGAATAGAGGAAGGCGGTTCCCGTGCCTACCGCCACGAGGCTGTCCATGTTGGGGGAGCGCAGCCAGAGGGCGCGAAGCCCCACCGTGAAGAAATTGGAGCCCGCCAGCATGACCGGAATGGTCAGGCCGAGCTGCAAAAGGCCCATTTCGCGGTGCGAGAGGCCGAATTTTTGGCCCAGCATCGCCGACATCGCCACCGCCAGGAGAGGCAGGGCGAAAAACCAGGCCAGAATGAGCCTTTTTCGGAACTGGTCCTCCTTGTCCTCGCTCTTTAGCCCCTCGTCTCCCTTTTTCTTGTGAATCACCTCGTAACCGGCGCGCCTGACCGCCCCGTCGAGGTCGTTTTCGCTCGCTCTCTTCGCGTCATAGGTCACATAAGCCTTGCCCGCCGCGAAATTGACGTTGGCCTTGGCGACGCCGCCTACTTTTTTCAGGGATTTCTCTATGGAGGCGGCGCAGGCGGCGCAGCTCATCCCCTCGATGTGAATGACCGCGAGGGAGGGGGCCTCGATAGGGGTGTCTTTGGCTTCCGGCTCCTCCTCCATCGAGGGTTTTTCGCCTATCCTTTCGCGGTATCTGGCCAACACTCCCTCGGGATCGGCCTGGAGCTTTTCGTTGCATTTGACGTTGCAAAAATAATAGCGTTCCCCTTTATAGTCGTAGGTGCCGCCGCGAGGGGACGACTCGTCCACCGTCATCAGGCAGATCGGGTCTATGGAGAAACCAGCCTCGGGCGCGGGGAGGGCGGAAGGTGGGCGCAGGAATTTTTCGGGGTCGGCGCTAAACTTCCCGTTGCACTTTTTATTGCAGAAATAATAAGTTTCGCCCTTGTAGGCGAAGGTTCCGCCCGGCGGGCTTAAGGTATCCACCTCCATCTTGCAGACGGGGTCTATGGCTAAGCCTGAAGGCTGGGACATGCGCTATCTCCTCGGTTTTAGTACATGCTTTTGATGCGCGGCGGGCGCGGGCGGATACGGATGAATCCATCTATTTTACACGAAAAGAAATGCTGGGCCACCAGCTCGCCGGTCGGGACCATTCTGGTTTCGGCGCGGGGCGGGAAAATCATCTCGGTGGAGTTTTCCGGCGAGCATACGGCTGAATCGGCGCCGGAGGGCGAGTTTTGCGCGATAAAAACTCAGCTCGACGAATATTTTGAGGGGAAGAGGAGAAGATTTTCGCTTGAGCTGGATTTTTCGCTGGCCGCGACTCCCTTTCGGGAAAAAGTCTGGGCGCTGGTGGCCAAAATCCCCTACGGAGAGACGATAACCTACGGCGACATAGCCAGAATGCTCGGCTCAAGCCCCCGCGCCGTCGGCGGCGCGATGCACGCCAACCCTATACCCATATTCCTTCCTTGCCACCGCGTGGTGGCGGCGGGCGGCCTTGGCGGGTACTCCGGCGATTGGGAGAGCGGCAAGGCGCTTTCGGTGAAGGGGAAACTGCTGGCCCTTGAGAAGGGGACTATTCCCTGAACCCCTGGTAAAGGGTGGCGACGCCGAGGGTGAAATCGGTGTGGGTGACCCTTGAAAAGCCCGCTTCTTCCATCATTTTGACGAATTCGCCCCTAGGAGGGAACCCCTCCACGCTTTTGGGCAGGTAGCGGTAAGCCTCGAAGTTGCCGGAGACAAGTCCGCCCAGCAGGGGAAGGACGCGGTGGAAGTAAAAGCCGTAAAAGGCTCGGACCAACGGGTTTTTGGGCATGGAAAAGTCGAGGATGAGCGCGGTTCCGCCGCTTTTGAGGACGCGGGCCATCTCTTTTAGGGCCAGATCGCGCTGGACGACGTTCCTTATGCCGAAGGCGATGGTGATTCCGTCGAAAAGGCCGTCGCGGTAGGGAAGCTCCTCCGCCGAAAGGCCCTGAAAGCGGATGGAGTTCTCCATTCCGTGTTTTTCAATCTTCGGCAGCCCAGCCTTTATCATCGGCAGGGTTATGTCGCCGCCAAAGACCTGCGCCCCCGGGCGGGAACGCACAACCTCAATGCCCACGTCGCCGGTTCCGCAGGCCAGGTCGAGGATTTTGAGCGGTCGCCCCGAAGGCAGGCGGGCCACCATCTTTTTTCGCCAGCCCACGTCCACGCCGAAGCTCAAAAGGCGGTTGAGGGTGTCGTAGGTGGGGGCTATCGCCCCGAACATCGCCCTTATCGCGCGGGTTTTCTCAAGCGCCTTTTCGTTTTCCAGCCGGTCCATCAGCCGCCCCCCACGAAGCGAATAAGTTCGATTTTGTCGCCGCCGCGCACAATGGTTTGCCCGTAAGCGCTCTTGGGAATTACCTCCCCGTTCAGCTCCGCGACTGTTTTTTCGGGGTCGACCCCCAGCCCCTTGAGGAGGGAGGAGAGGTTTTGCTCCCCGCCGGTCTCCATTTTAGAGCCGTTTATCGTTATTTCCATAGGTTCTATCCTCTTGCGCTCTTTTTGGTTTACCCGTCGCCGAAAATAGCGCGGTCGAAATCCTTGAACACCGGCTCAAGCCCCCGGCTTTCGATGAAGCGCGCCACTTCCTTTGGCGGCCTTTTATCGACCACCTCGAATTGTTCCTCGGCTTTTCCCGGTTTGGTGTAGCCACCGGGTTCGGTCTTGGAACCCGCGCTTACGGAGGTTATGCAGATTGGTATGAGGCCGTCGCGGAAGGCGGGCGTTTCCCTAGTGGAGAGGGTGAGCCCCGCGTCCGGCAAAAAAAGCCTCAGGGCAAGTATCATCTGCACCATCTCCCTGTCGCAGACGGGAAAGGGGGGCTCGAAACACCCCGCGGAATGGCGTATGCGGGGAAAGGATATCGAAAGCTGGGTGCGCCAGTAGCTTTTTTCAAGATAGAGGGCGTGAAGGGCGAGGCAGGCGGCCTCGAATTGCCACGGCCCGAGGCCCAGGAGCGCGCCAAGGCCGATTTTGCGCATCCTCGCCTGCCCGACGCGGTCGGGGGTTCCAAGCCGCCAGCCGTAATCGGCCTTTTTGCCCTTGGGGTGCATCGCCTTGTAGATCTCAGGGTCGTAGCTCTCCTGAAAAACAGTTATTCCCTCGACCCCGCTTCGGGAGAGAAGCTCGTAACCCTCGGTAGCCATGGGGTAGATTTCAGCCGAGACCGAGGGGAAGAAGGGGGAGAGGAGGCGGGCCGCCGCAGCGATTTTTTCGGGCGGCATTATGTCGGGCGCTTCGCCGGTGACGATGAGAATATCCCGAAAGTCTTCACCGTGGAGGAGTTTGGCCTCCGCCAGAAGCTCGGAGTCCGTAAGGGCGGCTCGGTGGACCTTGTTTTTTGCGTTGAAGCCGCAGTAAAGGCAGGAATTCTGGCAATAGTTCGACAGGTAGACGGGGGCGAAGAATCTTACCACCCTGCCGAAGCGTTCGCGCGTCACGCGCTGGGCGCGGGCCGCCATCAGCTCAAGATGTTTTCCTGCGGCGGGAGAAAGAAGCGCCAGAAACCCTGAAAAGCCCAGCTTGCGGGCGTTTATGGCGGCAAGGGCCTCCTGCTCGGTCGCCCCCATGGCGCGTCCGACCTCGGCCTTTACCCGCCTGAAATCAAAATTATCGGCAAAAGACATTTTCTAGCTTTCGATGAAACCGGTGAGCGGGCTTGAGGGGTTTGCCGCGCGCGAACTGGTCGCCCGCCTCG
>SRXB01000285.1 GCA_009724975.1 bacterium
AGTCGGGTAGGTTGGGTGGAGCGAAGCGATACCCAACAAATTAAAAGGCTTCATTTCCCCTCCCCTTTCCCCCAAAACAAACCAATCGAAAACAACCGCAAAATATTCTACCCCACTTTACCCCAATAAAAAAGGGAGCCTTGCGGCACCCTTTTTGGCTTTTATAGTTAACGGTGCGAGGCCCCGCCCAATCCTTCTGTCTTTATAAAAGCCCCTCTTTCCCCGCGTACCTCTTCGCCAGCTCCATGAAAATCGCCACCTCTCCGTCGGTATCGGCCTTCGTACCGTCAAAGTAAAAGGTGCGTATGGGCATGCCGCCGAGGTCCTCAATTACCTTTGGGTAAAGGGCCTGCGCCACGATGCCGTTCATGCAGGTGAAGGGGCTTATGTCCACCATTCCCGCGCACTTTTTCTTCCTGTACCAGGCGGCTTTCCCGACGCTTAATATCATCTCGCCGAGCGCCGCGTGGGCGGGGATGTATTTTTCGCCCTCTTTCACTATCTCGCCGACGGATTCCGGCTCCTCGCGCCCCTTGAGGTCTTCGGCGAAGATGGCGGCGAGAGCGTGCTCCTCTTTTTTCTGCACCTTGTCCGAGATTTTCGCCTTGAGCATCTTGAGGTTCCACGGCCCTTCAAAGGCGCGTATCTCCTCCATCTCCCAGAAGTTCACGTAATAGACCCACTCGGTGATGTCGGCGGTCCAGCACTCGCCGCCGTGTTCCTCTATTTTGCGGGCCACGTCGTCATTGGAGTAGGTGTTGAGGCGGCAGAAAATCTCGCCCGCGACGCCGATGAGGAGGCGCTTTTGGGTGAAATCGACGGGGATTTGGCGGAAGCGGTCGCGGCAACGGCCCATGCAGACGGCCAAATCGGTGAATTTCTTCGGCCCACGGTTTTCGGCGATGGCGAGGGTGTCGGCGGCGTCGCGTATGCACTCCCAGTAGACCTTGTCGGTGTTGCCCTTGAGCTTTTCGTAGGGGCGGTAGCGCTGGAGCATCTTGCGCAGGAGGTCGGCGGCTACCACCGCCCACCAGCAGTAGCGGAAAAGCTCGGGGCCGATATCGCCAAGCCCGCGGTAGCCGTTGGCGCACGAGGGGGAGAGGACCAGCACCTCGCCAAGGCCCATCTGTTCGAGGGTGCGGCGAAAGGTGTGAGAATACTGGCCGAAGCGGCAGGGCCCGGGGGAGGTGGGCATGAAAACCGCCGTCTTCGCGGGGTCGAACCCGGGTTCCTTAGTGCTTTTGAGGAAGTTGCCCAGCGTCACCACCTGCGGGTAGCACTCGTCGCCGTTGAGGTATTTCAGGGCCAGTTCCCTCGTCTCGTCGTCGCCCTCGGGACTGGCGGAGGCCTCTATGCCGAAGGAACGGAAGGCTCCGGCGAAGACGCGGGCGGTTCCGCCGCACATCCCTGGAATCTGTATTTTACGGCCCGCAAGGGTATGGGAGCTCATTTGCCCCTCCCCAGAAGGCCCTTGGAGTCTAGATAGGCCTCGCAGCGGGTCATCATCCCAGCGTCGCCGCTGTGGGCGTCGAACTGCAAAGTCAAAAAGGGCTTTTTGGCGGCGTCGGCGGCGAAGGTCTTCACGTAGGAGTCGGGCCCGCACTTGAAATTGGTGAAATAGATTATGTGCATGTTATCCCGCGAGGCCGTCCACTTGGCGGTCTTCAAAATACGCCTGCCGAAGTTCCAGAACATGTTGTCGTTGATCTCCGAGATGTTCTCGCTTGCCCACGGCAAAAAATCCATCGGTATGACATTTATCCCGTAATCGCGGCGAAGGCGGGCTGGAATAGACATGTTCACCCCGCCGTCGTAAAGGTTATAAGGCCGCCCCACCAGCACCACCGCGCTCTCTCCGACCTCGTCAACGGCCCTCACGGCGCGGTTTCCGGCCTCCCTGAGGATGGAATTGAACCCCTCCTGCGCGGCGTAGGCGAGTGCAACAGCCAGCTTGTGGCGCGGGCGCGAGGTGCAAAGCCCCTTCATCGCCTCCCAAAGCTCCTTTTCCACGAACTTTTCCCCCAGCCGAAAATGGACGAGTGGGGCGACGATTTTGACGCTCTCTGCGGCGGGGCTTTGGGCAAGGACGAAGGGAAGGGTCTGTCCCCAGGGGCAGGCGTGGGACTCCACCGACATGTCTTCGGTCTCTTCGTTTATGTGCGCGGGAATAAAGGCGAAATCTACATTTAGTTCATAAAGCTCTTTAAGATGGCCGTGGGCTATCTGGACTGGAAAGCAAGGCTCCGCAACCGCCGATTCCACTCCGAAGTCGATAATTTTTTTAGTAGTGTTTCCGGTAGGCAAAGCCTCAAAACCTAAAGCACTAAGATAGGTTTTCCAAAAAGGGTTGCGGCTGAAGTGATACATGGCGCGCGGCATCGCCGCCTTGCCGGTTTTACCAAGGCCGGTTGCGCTTTTCGCTTGCCGTTCAAGGGTTGCCCCGCCGGAGCCGGAGGCGAAAAAGGCAAGCCAGTCGCGTTCCAACGCCTCCGCGCGAAGGGTCAGAAGGTCTTCCGTGACCGGAATTTTCGCGCTCTTTGAGGGCTTGCGGAATTTTTCCGAGCACTTGTCTCCCCAGTAGCTCTTTGACCCCTCTATTTCGAACTCCTTGATGTCGCAGAGGTTCTGGCAGCCGTTGCAGGAGAACTCGCGAACCGATATTTTTTTCGGCGAGACGCAAAAACCCCTGAAGGTGGAGGGCTTTCGGGCGTTTTTCATCTTTTCGCGGGCCAAAAGGGCCGCTCCGAAAGCGCCTATGACCCCGTTGTGGGGCGGAATCACGATTTCGCGCCCCAAAAG
>SRXB01000286.1 GCA_009724975.1 bacterium
GTCAGCGGCACTTCGGGGGCGTAAAAGCGCAAAAAACAATAACTGCAGCGGAAGGGGCAGTTAAAGCCCAGTGTGAATATCTTGTAGCCGCAGGAGACCGCGCCCGGTGTGCAGGGGCACTCCCTGAAAAACCCGCCGCGCTCACGGGTAAGGTGAAGGTTGCTTTTGCCGGTCGGCAAAGGCTCCTCGCCGCGCCGGATTGAAACCTCCATCCCCGAAGGGATTTTTTTCAGGACGGAGAGGGTGAACTCCTCCCGGGAAACATCCTCGTCCACCACGACCCTTGAAAAGAGCTCCCCTTTCATCCCAGATACTTTTCCAGCGGCGAAAAATCGCCCTTGCGGAGTTTCTCGCCAAGTTCGCCCACCGTTTTTTCAACCTCGCCCACCGAGCCGAACGATATGACGAGCCGAAGTTTACCCCCCTCGAAATTCTTCGCGTGCTCCACCCTCGCACCCGCCGGAAGGCCAATCCGCGCCGAGTCCTCGCCGAAATCAAAAGACCATTTCGCAAGCTCAGGGTAGCGAAGCTCCCATATTCTTTGCCTCAGGGCCTCGGGGTCGCCAGAAAACCCCTCAAGCGAAACCCTTTGGGCGAACTGTTCAACCGTCTCGCCGCCGCGCCACGCGCATTCCATCAGCCAGCGGGCTATTTCAAAGAATTTATTTGGCCCGATGCGCCTTGCGCGCGTGTACCTGAGAACCGCCAAGGCATCCTCCCGAGGCGCGGCCATGAAGAGGCGGACCCCGCCGAGGGGAATCTCGCCGGTGGAAAAACGGATGAGCTCCTCGCGGGGGAGGTCGGCTATCCAGAGGGGGTCGGCTGAGGCGGAAGGCTTTGGCGCAAGGCCCAGCTTCCCCAAAACGCCCCCTTGGGCAAGCGTACCGGCATCCTCGCCGGTTGAGGCCATCCTTTTCTTCAGATAGAGCGCGGTTTCGGCGGGGTTGAGGGGGCCGGAGGCCAGCGCCTCCTCCATGACAAGGTCCCAAAGCTCCCCGGCGCTTCCCTGAAAGAGCAGCGCCGCTATTTCCTCCCTCCCCGCCGCCCGCTGCGCTTCAAGGCGGGCGCTCCCCGCCGCCAGGAGGAATTTTCCATCCTCTTGAAGGGCGATTACGGGCCGAAGGACGCCGAAACGGCGGACCGAGGCGAAAAGTTCCTCCCTTTGGGCGTCGGTTTTGACCGAAAAGGAGTACTCCGCCGCGCAACCGGCCTTCGAGACTGGAATTAAAAGTGATTTCAAAGCGTCGAAAGCCACTTTCGGGCCTCCCTTTCGGAGTGGGCGAAGACCTCCGCCCTTGATGTTTCGCCTCTTTTCGCCGCCCCCGCCGAGACTATTGCCGATTTTTTTACGATAAACTCAAGAGCCGCGCGGCGGTTGGCCGCTGAAACGGATTTGTCGAGCGCCACCTTCCAGAGCGCGGCCACGCGGTAGCGGTCCTGCGCCCAGTGGGTCGCCGAAAGCTGCCCCTCGTGGCCGTTTTGCTTGATGATGAGCTTTTCCTCAAGAAAGACTACCCCGTGGCGGGCCGTAATGCGAAGCCAGAGGTCGTAATCCTCGCAGCAGGGCAGGGTTTCGTCGAAACCGCCGAGCGCTTCGAACTCCCCGCGGCGGATAAGGGCGGACGAGGGGCTTATTATGCAAAGGGGCAGGCATTTGCCGAATATGTCGCCGGTAAATTTGGAGTGGTGCGAACAGGGGTTGGCCCACTTGCCGCGCCGGAACCAAACCTCTCCCGTGTAGCAAAGGGCGGCCTCGGGGTTTTCCTTCATCGCCCGCACCTGAAAGGCGAGCTTTTCCGGCTTCCAGAGGTCGTCCGAATCGAGGAAGGCTATGAAGTCCCCCTTTG
Source organism: bacterium (assembly GCA_009724975.1). Classification (GTDB taxonomy): domain Bacteria; phylum Desulfobacterota; class Deferrisomatia; order Deferrisomatales; family BM512; genus SCTA01. The sequence continues at coordinate 1,848 of SRXB01000286.1, forward strand.
CCACCCTTGCGCCCGCGTTTCTGGCCGCCGACACGCCAAGGTTTTCCTGCCGGATCACCACGAGGCGGGGGTCGCAAAACTCGCTTGCGAGGGCTTCCGGGGTTAAATCGTCGCCCCCGTCGTCAACCACAACGAGCCGAAGATCGTCAAAACTCTGCGAAAGGACGCTTTGGGCGGCCTTTATCACGAACTCCCTGCGGTTGTAGGTCGGTATGACCACCGTTACTGCTGGCTCTGGCTTCATCTCTCCTCCGGCTGCGAATGATACCAGCTTGGCTGGCGGCGAAGGGTATTTTTTTATTGGCCTCTTGACTTTGGCGCGGCAAAAGGTAGGATTGCCGCCCCGAAGATTACTTTTTCGCGAGGTGTTTTTGATTTGTGCGCGATGCGCTGGAAAGATTCAGAGGAGCGTAACGAGCTTGAAACCGCTCTTGAGAACTTTCTCAAGGAGATAGCGGGCGGCGTCGAGGTTGTGGATGATTTCCCCGACCAGGCCGTTGGTTTTGCGCCCTCGGTGGATATGATCGAGACGAAGAAGGGGCTTCGCGTCGTAGCGGAGCTTGCCGGAGTCTCTCCCGAATCCTTAAGCCTTCTGGCGGGCGAGAGCTCCCTCGTCATAAAGGGAGAATGGGGCGGGGCAATGCCGCGCCAGGAGGGCAAGCCGCTTTTAGTTGAGACACGCAAGGGGCCTTTTTCGCGTTCGCTCGACCTTCCGGCCACCATAAACGGCCTCAAGGCCACCGCCATTCTGGAAAACGGCGTGCTCACCATCGAGCTTCCCTTCAAAAAAGCCCGCGGGGCCAAAGCCGCCTCGTCCGAAAAGCGTTAAAAATTCCAGGCGCACTTGACCATCGCCCGCGCGGTGGTTAAGTTGGAGCGCGGCTGGATATTTTTATTTAATTCCTTCAAGCGGGCGCGGATGAAACTCTCCGATTTCGATTTTACCCT
>SRXB01000287.1 GCA_009724975.1 bacterium
TGAAAAGATACAGGATTCTCATAGCAAAGCCCATTCTTGACGGAGATGACCGCGGCGCGAAGATAATAGCCAAGTTCCTTCAGGACAACGGCTTGGAGGTTATATACCTTGGCCTTCACCAGGCACTCGAGCAGATAGTAAACGCGGCGGTTCAGGAGGCCGTGGACGCGGTGAGGATATCGGTGCTCTCCGGCTCCCACGAGTATGTCTTTACCGAGGTAATGAGGCTGATGACCGAAAAGAAAATCGACTCCATACCGGTTTCGGCGGCGGAACCATCCCCGAAGACGAGATACCGCCCCTTCTTGAAAAGGGGGTCAAGGCGCTCTTTCGCCCGGGGACTCCCCTTGAGGAATTCCTGGTAAAGGTTAAGGAGATGGTCGGAGCCTCCTGAGATTTTTTTGAAGCCATAAAGCGAAAACGCCCATCTCGCAAGGAGACGGGCGTTTTGTTTTGCGCGCTGGGCGAAGTTTTAACGCTCTCTGCTTTCCGCTTCGAGGTTGTTTTGGATTAGGCACTCGACGAGCTTCTCCGCGTTTTCTTCCGCGACGTGAATCAGAAGGTCATTTTCGCCGCCGCGTCTGCTGGGCAGGTAGGCCGCGTTGGTCAGGGTGAAGCCGGAGTTTTTGACGCAGGTCATGGTATTGATTATGTCGGTTATGTTGTTGCATTTCCTGATGCTTATGCGCGACCCGCACTCTCCTATGCCGAGTACTGGGTTCAGGACTAGGTAGAATAAGTCGTTGGTGGTGATTATGCCGACGATTTTGCCGTCTTCCACTACGGGAAGGCCTCCGACCTTGGCGTCCTGGGCTATTCTGACCGCGGCTTCCACGGTGGTGTCGGGATGGACCGCGACCACGTTCTTTTGCATAATATCCTTTACCGTCAACTTGTCGTACAGGTAATTGATTTCATGTACGGAAAGGCTTGTGGCCGCCGAGGGGGCCGCTCTCAGGATGCGGTCTTTTGTTACCATGCCAAGGAGTACGCCGCCTTCCGCTATGGGCAGGCGCTCGATTTTCTTTTCCTTCATCAATTTCGAGGCCTCCAGCACGGAAGTGGAGGGTGGGACCGTAAATACGGGGCTTGTCATGATATTGCGGATTTTCATTGCAGTTGCTCCAAGGCGAAAGTTTTTTTCTCAGGCAGAGCTGCCGCCTCTGCGTGGGAAATTTAATGTTTCTCATTATCAAACATAATTTTACATCGTTGCCGCCTCTTAATCCAGCGGCCATTGGGCGAAAACGGGATTTTAGCAAAATATATTGCGCGCGTCTGGCCCTATTTTAGGGGGAAATCGTCTGCCGACCGAGGCGGCTTTGTGTCGGGCAAAAGCAGGTGGCCGGCCTTAAGCGGATGCAAGGCAATAAAAGCGCCGGGGCGCGACGATTTTTCTGCAAGGGGGAGGATTTTGGGGTGTTGGAAAGGGTGAGAGCGGGCATGGCGAAGCTGTTCGCCACGCCGCTCTTTCCTCAATTGATGTGCCTCAAAGGTCGGCGTTTATCGCCGACTGCTCCAGCGCCTGAGTCTCTCTGGGCAGGCCAAAAGCCAGCGCCATCAGCTGTGTGATATAAAGAACGGGTATGGTAAAGCCCAGCGAGGTTGACATTTCCGGCTGGCGCTCATCGAGGTTAACCTGACAAAGGGGGCAGGCCACGGCTATGATGTCCGCGCCGTGGCGCTTGGCGTCTATGAGGATTTTGGCCGTAAGGCCTTTGGCTATCTGCACGTGGGAGACGGCGAGGCTGCCGCCGCAACAATCCGTTTTTCTGCCGAAATCCACCGGCTCCCCACCCAAAAGCCTCACAATACGCTCCATCTGCGTCGGATTCTCAGCGTCGTCGGCGCCAGTAACCGAAGGCGGCCTTGTAAGGAGGCACCCATAATAGCAGGCCACCTTAAGCCCCTTGAGCGGGCGTTTAACCCTCTTTACTATGGAGTCCGAATCTACCGTCGAGAGCCAGTCCAGGGCATTTTCCACCGAAACGGCATCCCTGTAATTTTCATTTAGGGCCGAATCTACCTTCTCCGAAAGGGGCGCATCGGAGCGGTAGTGGTGCAGGGCCGCCTGAAACCTCGAAAAGCAGGCCGCGCAGGGGGCGACAACCTTGCCAACCCCCATTTTCTCGGCGATTGCGAGGTTTTTAAGGGGAAGAGCTACCGCCGCAACCGCGTCAACGCCGTGGGACGGGGTGGTGCCGCAACAAACCCAGCCCGGAATCTCTTTTAACTCGCCGCCCAGTTCTCCGACGACTCCGCGAAAGGAGAGGTCGAAAGCCTTGCCTGTGGAGTGAAGCGAGCAGCCCGGGTAATAGGCGATTGCTTTTGAGGAGGGCCTCTGGGGGCTTACGGTTTTGGGGGCTCTGGCGAAATCGGGGGTGAGCCGTATCTTGCCCCTTCGTATCATGTTAAGACCCATGCCGATGTCGCGTAGCGGCTTTCCCTCCCGCAGGTTCAGTTCGCCCATCAGTCCCGCCTCGTAGACTCTGCCGAAAAAGCGGGCGTTGCGCATGAAAGTCTTGAAAAAGCGCGCCGTTTCAGGAACCGAGGCGGAATTTATGGTTTCCTGCCTGAAGTAATCCAGTATGCCTGGTATATCCAGCGATTGCGGGCAACGGGTGTTGCAGGTCTGGCAGGAGGCGCAGAGCCAGACGGTTTTGCTGTTCATTATCGAGTTGTCGTCGTTTTGGATGGCCAGCATCACCTCATTGGGCAATTTGTCGAAATGCTCGGCCATCGGGCATCCGGCGGAGCAGCGCTTGCACTGGTAGCAGAGATAGG
>SRXB01000613.1 GCA_009724975.1 bacterium
GAGCTCATAGGCATAAACGCCGCCATCTACAAGAGCGCCGAGGGGATAGGGTTCGCCATACCCATCGACAAGGCCCGCAAAATCTACGCCGACCTCATAGTTTACGGCGAGGTGCGTCACGCGTGGGTCGGCGTGCAGATCGACGACCTGGACCCCGAGACCGCCGATTCCCTGAAGGTGAAGGGCTCCAGAGGGGCGCTGGTGCGCAGGGTCTTCGAGAAAAGCCCGGCGGGCGAGGCGGGTATGAAGGGCGGAGACGTCATCACCGCCATCGACGGCAGGAAGGTCGAGAGCCGCGAGGATTACGCGGGGATAATTGCGGGCTATACTGCGGGGAGCCAGATGGAATTCACCCTGATTTCCGGCGGCGCGCCCAAAAAAATCATCGTAAACGCCAAAAAAGTCCCCGACAACTACCCTAAAATCCTCGCCTCCTCCTGGCTCGGGGTCAAAACCGCTAAAAATTCGGAAAAACTGGCGAAAAAGTACGGCCTTGGGACAGTGAAGGGGATGGTCATAACCGAGGTTTTGCCAAAAAGCGCCGCGAAAGAAGCCGGCCTTGAGGAGGGCGACGTCATCCGCAGCGTCAACGACGCCCCGATAGAGAGCGAGGAGGATTTCGGAACCGCC
>SRXB01000288.1 GCA_009724975.1 bacterium
AACCGCTTTCACGGTGACGAGAGACTTCCCGTCGGCGGGGACTTCCGAGGGGGCCATGGTTATCGCTATTTCAGAGGGCTCTCCTATGGCGCGCACCTTGATGGAGGCGACTCTGCCCGGCTTGCCGGTGGGGCGCATCTCCATCGCCTCAAGGACGTTTTCCTGCCCTTTTTTGAGTTTTGCGCCGATGAATTCCATTACCTTCAGGCGCTTGGCGTCCACCGTCATGGTGGTGGCAAGATGGGAGTCGTCGATCTTCTCGCCGTTCACCATGAGGACGAAGGGGGCGGTAGAGTCGGCTTTAACCGTGATGTTTATTATTTCCTTGGCGAATACGTCGCCGTCCTTGGGCGAGAGGAATTCAAGGCCGGCCTCCATTTGCGCCACCTGCGCCGATGCCGGCGCGGCGGAAGGTTTGGAGGCGGCGGCGGGCTCGTCCGCCAGCTCGGCCTTGAGCTCGTCGCCGAGGGTGGTGGTTTTTTCCGGGTCGAGGGCTTGAGGCTTCGTCTCCTCGACCATTATTTTTCTATCTATGGCGCTCTCGCTCTTGGCGGGCGCGGTTTTGTTCAATTCTTGATTGGCGGAGGCCTTGCCCTTGCCGTTTGCGCACTCAAAGACCGGAAAGTCGGCCTTTTTGAGGTCGCCGAAATAAATTTCGACGAATTGGGAGTCGGGGTCGGCCATGAATTTTCCGGTAGCGGGATATGTGCAGAGCCCTTCCGGAAGGGTTGATTTGTCGAGCGCCAGAACATGGGTTCCGGCTTTGACCTTGGGAAGGGTGTACATGCCGTGTTCATCGGTCACGGCCCGGATTCCTTGTTCGGTCAGTATCGCCACGTTGGGTACGGGGCTTTCTTTTTCGCCCTTTTTCCCGTCGCAGTCGCTGTCGATGAAAACGTCGCCGATTATCGTTCCCCGTGAGGTGAAGACGCCTTCTGAGAGGGTAACAGAGGCGGTGGCGGTGTTGGAGGTGGCCGCCAGGCCGCCGGTCGTGCCGCCTGCGGTGGCGCGGTTGACGGTTTTTCCCGCTTTTGCGCCAGCGCCCGAGACGGCGGTGAATTCTATGGTGGATATCTGGCCAGCGGCGAGGGTGCCGAGGGACCAGGTAGCGTTTCTCGTTCCGTCGAAAGAGGGGTCGGCGACTGATAGGCCGTCGACAAGGGTGGTGCCCGGGCGGTAGTGGATGCCCTTTGGCAGGGTGTCAGTGACGGTTGCGCCGGTGACGGGGGCGGGGGTCATGTTTTCGACGGTTATCGTGTATTTTACGAGGTCGCCAAGCTCCATGGAGGTTTTGCTGGCTTTTTTGTCAACCACGAGGTCTGGCGGGGTTGTCGGCGTCAGCGGGATATCGAATGACAGCCTGCCGTTGGCGGCAAGGTCGAATGCCGCGCCCTTGGAGGCATCGGTGACCCTGAATGTTCCGCCCAAAAGGCCGTTTGGCACGTCCGCCGGAAACTGATGACGCCTTCCGGCTTCGACTTTTACCCTGTAGGAGCCTTCGGGGAGCGACGGGAAGGAGAAGACGCCGTCCGCGCCGGTGATGAAGGGGTTCGCCCATCCGACCGGCAGTTTGACCGGAGCGCCGCCCTTGTCCATGAGGTGAACGGCCGCGCCCGATACCGGTGTAAGGGCCGAGGAGTCGAAAACTATTCCGTCGGGGTCGATCCAGGCGGTGGCGGTGATGTTTGGCGTCGCGTCGAGCGGGTCGTTGTAGAGCGCCGTCACCTGCGAGTTTGACTGCGCGCTGAGTACGCCGTCGTTTATGGCGGTTGCGTTGGCTGAAGTTGCCACGCAGCCGAAGAATGTTCCGGCGTTTACCCCTTCTTCTGCGAGGGTGAGGGTTTCGGAGTCGGCTGGCGCGCCGGAGGCGATTATCAGCGATATGTTTTCAGCCGTCGAGGCGGTTTTGTTCTGGTCGGGGTCGGTCACTCTCATGCAGACGTTGTCGCCCGAGGAGTAGAAGGTGACCGCCGCCTTGGAGTCGTCGAGGAAGGTTATGGTCCCGTTGGTCCTGGAGGAGGAAGTGACTGTCGCGGAGCTTTTCACTTCGTCCATTCCCGCGCCCCAAAGGGTCGCTTCGTTGGTTATGGCGGTGCCGTTCGGGGTTGCGGGATCGAGGGTGAGAACCAGGTTCATCGTAACCGAGGCCCCGGGATTTAGCGACCCGACATCAAGTATTACCGTTCCGCCTCCGCCAGGAGCCGCCGCGAAGATAGCCCCGTTGTCCGCCGAGACGAAGGAGGTGTTGAGCGGCAGGGGATTGGTGAGTGTCAGGTCGGGCGTGGGGATGAGCCCGGGGTTTGTGGCAGTTACGGTGAAGTAGATTCTGTCGCCGTTGAAGACAGCAGATTGTGTGGTTACTACGGCCAGTGTGGTGGTGGGCGGGGCCACTATCGTCACGCTGGCGATGTTAGAGGCGAGCGGGAGCGTTTCGGCTGAGTCTATTGACGCCGTGTTCGGTATCGATGTCCCCACTGAAGCTGTCGCGCTTGCGGTAGCCTTGAAGGAGAGTGAGCCGCTTTGCCCCGCGGCCACTGCGGGAAGGGCCCAGCTAAGGGTTTGCCCCGCTACGGAAAAGCCAGCTGGGGTTGCCGAGCCCGCCACGTAGGAGAGCGCGGGATCGAGCGCGTCGGTGATTACGACTGCGGTAGCACCGGCGTTTCCGGCGTTTGAGTAGTTGATTGTGTATAAGACCTCGCCGCCTGCTACTTCCGTGTTGTCGTCTATGGATTTGGATATGGTGAAGGCGGGGGCGGTTCCAACGGTGGCCG
>SRXB01000289.1 GCA_009724975.1 bacterium
GATGGTGCCCAAGGACGGATTCGAACCGTCACGGGGATCCCCACTACCCCCTCAAGATAGCGTGTCTACCAATTCCACCACTTGGGCACAAACTTATTTTTTCTCTTCGGTCGCCGGAGCCATTGGCATCGCGGGAGCGGGTGCGCTCTGCGTTGCGGGAGGGTTGGCGCCAAAAAAGCTAGCGTCGTTTTCAGAGGTCGAGGCTTTGTAGATAAGGCCCAGACCTATGGAGGTGAACATGAATATTATGGCGGCGGCGGTGGTGAGCTTTCCAAGAAAGGTAGCCCCGCCGCTTGAGCCGAAGATCGTCTGGCTCGAACCGCCAAATGCCGCGCCCATGTCGGAGCCCTTGCCGTGTTGTAGCAGGACTATGCCGATGAGGGCCAAGCAGACGATTACATGCAGTATTGTTACAAACGTTGCCATATTTGAAGTTGCCTTATGTTTTTTTCAGAGAAAACGCCTTATACACTAAAACGCACAATGGATGCAAATTTTTGTGCATCAAGGCTCGCTCCGCCGACAAGAGCCCCGTCAATATCCGGTTGTTTCAGTAAAATCGCGGCGTTATCGGGGGTCACCGAGCCTCCGTAAAGTATCCGGATTCCATCGGCCACCGCCGCCCCCCCCAGCTTTATGAGAATTTTTCTTATGTGCTCATGCATCTGCTGGGCCTGCTCGGGAGAAGCAGTCTTGCCGGTTCCTATCGCCCATACCGGCTCGTAGGCGATGACGACGCGCCCGAGCGAACCTGCTTCAATCCCCTCAAGGGAGGCCGTAAGCTGTTTTTCCACAACTTCCAAGTGAGCGCCCGCTTCTCGCTCATCCAATGTCTCACCAACGCAAACCACTGGAACCATGCCGGCCTTCAAAAGGGCGTGGGCCCGCTTCGAAACGCCGGAATCGTTCTCACCGAAAAACTGCCTGCGCTCCGAATGGCCCAAAATGGCGAATGAGCAGCCGCACTCGGCAAGCATAGAGGGAGAAATTTCTCCCGTGAACGCCCCGCTTTCGGCCCAGTGGCAATTTTGCGCCCCCAAAAGCACCATTGGAGGCCGCACCAGCGCCCCCTTGGCGGCATGAAGCGAGACAAAGGGAGGGGCTATACCCACATCCACTCCCGAGATGCCTTCAAGGGCCGCCAAAAGGCCCTCCACCAACTCGGCGGTCTCCGAAGGACCCTTATTCATCTTCCAGTTGCCGATAAGGAGCGGTATTCGCATCTTAGCCCTCCAACGCAGCCATGCCGGGAAGGATTTTGCCCTCCAAGAGCTCAAGGGAGGCGCCGCCGCCCGTCGAAACATGCGAGATGCTGGCCGCCTTGCCGGACTTTTTAACCGCCGAGACGCTGTCGCCTCCGCCAACGACCGTGTAGCCGCCGCAGCTTGCCACCGCCTCCGCCACGGCGAAGGTTCCTCCGCTGAGTGCCAGGTTTTCAAAGACCCCCATCGGGCCGTTCCAGACCACGGTGGCCGCGCCTGCGAGGGCCTTTTTGTAAAGCTCCACGGTGGCCGGGCCGATATCAAGCCCTTTCATTCCGGCTGGGACGTTGGCGTCTTTGGTGGCCTCAGGTTTCAGGTCGTCGGCAAGGTCGGCGGCGATGAGGTGGTCAATGGGCAAAAGAAGCTCGACCCCCCTTGCCTTTGCCGTCGCGACAAGCGAACGGGCCAAGTCGATTTTGTCGTCCTCGACCAGCGAGTCCCCTATGGAAAAGCCCTGCGCCTTGAGGAAGGTGAAGGCCATGGCCCCGCCGATTATCAATTTGTCTACCTTTGAAAGAAGGTTTTCGATAACGGCAATTTTATCGCTAACTTTCGCGCCCCCCAAAATAGCCACGAAGGGGCGAGCTGGATTTTTTAAAACCCGGTCGAAGGAGTTGACCTCTTTGAGCATAAGGTAGCCGGCGGCTTTTTCGCCGGAGGAAAAATGCTCGGCAATTCCTGCGGTGGAGGAGTGAGCGCGGTGGCAGGCCCCGAAGGCGTCGTTTACGTAGGCGTCGGCCAGTGAGGCGAAAGCCTTGGAAAGATCAGGGTTGTTTTTGGTTTCGCCCGCGTCGAAGCGGACGTTTTCGAGCAGGAGTATCTCGCCTGGCTTAAGAGCGGCGGCAAGTTTGGATGTAGTTTCGCCCACCACCTCAGGAGATAAGATGACCTTGGCCTTGACCAGTTCGCCAAGGCGCTTTGCAACCGGCGCGAGGCCAAAGGCGGGATCGGGGCCGTTTTTGGGGCGACCGAGGTGGCTGGCGGCAATTATTGCCCCGCCGGAGGAGAGAATCTTGTCGAAGGTCGGAAGGGCCGCGCGGATGCGGGTGTCGTCGGATATCTCGCCGTTTTTCATCGGCACGTTGAAATCGACGCGGACAAAGACCTTTTTACCTAAAAGCGCTATTTCGTCTATCGATTTTATGCTCATGGGTAATCTCCCGCGATGAATTGTCGTCCGGCCATTAGGCCAACCACTTCGCTTAGCCTGTTTGCGTAGCCCCATTCGTTGTCGTACCAGGCCGAAACCTTGATCATATCTCCATCGACCACCCTGGTCTGGAGCGAATCCACTACGGCGGAGAAGGGGCAGCCGCGGTAATCAACGGAAACGAGCGGCTCGTCGCTGAAACCCAAAATGCCGTTCAGTTCGCCGTGGGCGGCCAGCAAAAGCGCGGAGTTAACCTCTTTTGCGGTGACTTTGCGTCCAAGAAGAAGGGTGATGTCGGCCAGCGAGATGTCGGCGGTCGGCACGCGGACGGAAACTCCGTCTAGCCTTCCCTTCAGCTT
>SRXB01000290.1 GCA_009724975.1 bacterium
AGTATAAATGATGAGATATTTTGGCGGTTCTTGCAATGGAATTTTAAATGAGACGCGAAAGCCTCCCTCGGTTTTTTTCATTTTGCGCCGCGCTTTTTTTCATCTCCGGCGTTTTTTCTCCCCTCTTCGCCGCCTCGGACGACGCGGGAAAGGATGAGGAGAACGAAGTCCTTATCGTCAGCCCCGAGGATCAGAACCACCAGCTTTTGAAGAAGACCTGTCTGGTCTGCCATCGCGAGGGCGAGCTTCTCTTCCTCATAATCGCCTCCCAAAAGGCGGAGGCCCTCGACAAGGCTCACGAAAAGATTTCCGGAGTCACCGGCGCCAAAACCTCAGCCGTCAATAAAAACCCCCACAGCGAAACCGTCTGCCTCTTTTGCCACTTCGCGCCGCCCTCCGAGGGCGACAAATCGGAAAACCTCCTTTTCAGGACCCTTGAGGGGAATCCGGTGGGGAGGGGCGAGGTGGAGCGCCTTTGCATAATGTGCCACCCTGGAGCGGTGGAGGTTCACCCCAGGGTTGTCGATTCGTTCGCGGCCGCGAAGTCCGACCTTGAAAAAACGGGGGTGGCCAGCGAGGGGCGCGAGATAAAGTGCCCGACCTGCCACGATATGCATTCCAAGTCGGTCGGCCCTGCTTCCATTAAAATCGCCTTTTCCGATTTCGCCAAAAATTCCGTCCATCTTTTCCCCCACTCCAACAGGGCCGGCTGCCTTGGCTGCCACCCCGAAAACATGAAGGCCTTCGGCGACCCGGTTTTCACCGGCGACGACCCCGACAAGCGCTGCCAGCGTTGCCATCCGGTAAAACACGACAGCGTCCACAGCGTAAAGGTCGCCTCCTCCGCCAAGACCTTTCCCATGGACTTCTCCACCTTCCCGCTGGGCAAGGACAAGAAAACCACTTGTTCCTCATGCCACGACGAGCCCTGCGGAGAGAAGATAAGCGTCAAGAACCCCGAGTTTTTGCGCGGCGGCCCCTACTCCATGTTCACCGATTTTTGCTACAACTGCCACCCGAAGGCTGGCCCGGGGGGACTCAACCCCCACGACCAGGTCGACGCGGCGGGAAACATAGTGATGACCGCCTGCATCTTCTGCCACACACGCGACGCAAGCTCGACGCCGGAAGACCCGGGCAAGCTAGCCTTCAGGTATTCGCCCCTAGAGCTTTGCGTGAAATGCCACGAGCCATGGCCCCACCCGAGCGGCATAAACCACGTCACCGAGATACCGGAAAAAAAGAAAAAGCAACTTGACGACTACGTTAACCGCCACGGCGTCAAAATGCCCATAGATTCCAAGGGCAGGGTAACCTGCACCACCTGCCACAACCCGCATGCCAAAGGCGTCGTAACCGGAAAATCGGCCCTTGGCGCGGAGGAGGAACACAGCTGGCGCGTTCCCTCCTTCGCCGAACTGTGCACACCCTGCCACGCCAGATACGATTAGAGGAAAAAGATGATAGAGCTTTTCCAAAAGGGCGGCCCGACGATGTGGCCGATACTCTTTCTCTCGATTATCGGCGTCGCCATAGCCGTGGAGCGTTTCGTGGTCCTCTTTCGCGAGCGCACCGACACCGAGATGTTCCTCGCCCGCATAATGGCGGCCCTTGAGGCGCAAAAATACGAGGAAGCGCTGGCCGAGGCGCGCTCCGGCAAGGGGGCGATGGCGCGCATCCTCACCGCCGGCCTTGAGAAGGTGCGAAAGGGCAGGGGCGAGGTCGAAAAAGCGATAGCCGCGCGCGGCTCCATCGAGATAAGCAAGCTTGAGAGAGGGTTCATGGCCCTTCAGGTTGTCGCCAAACTAGAGCCGCTATTGGGCTTTTTCGGTACCGTCACCGGCATGATAAACTCCTTCGCCGCCATGGCCAGCGTCAACGGCAGCGACCCCGCCGCAGTCGCAAACGGCATCTCCGAGGCCCTGATAACCACCGCCGCCGGCCTTGCCATAGCGATGCCGATCTTTTTCGTCCACTCCATACTCCTCTCCATGGTCAACAAATTCGTCATGGAGATGGAGGAGTCATCCACGCGCATCCTCGACGCGATAGAAACGGCCCAGGAAAAGCAGGCGAAGAAGCTTTCCAAGGACGAAATCGGGGGTAAGTACCTTGAAGTTTAAAAGGCGAAAATTCGAGGACGACGAGCCGATACCGACCGCCTCCATGGCGGACATAACCTTCCTGCTCATCATCTTCTTCATCGTCTCCACCGTCATGGCCGTGGATCGCGGCCTGATGATAGATCTGCCCCAGTCGGAGGTGTCGCAGAAAATCTCCCTCAGGGAGATAACCGTTTCCATCTCCAGGGAGGGGAAGATTCTAGCCGACGGCGACGACGTGACCATCTCCCAGCTGGGCAGGTACGTGAAAGATAAGCTGGTCGTAAACCCCTCAAGGCGCGTGGTGGTCAAAAGCGACCGCAACGTCTATTACGGAAAGATAATCGACGTGATGGACGAGCTTTTAAAGGCGGGGGTCAAGGACGTCTCTCTGCCCACCATCGCCGAAACGGGCGAAAAGGGCAAATAATGCTTGAAAGCGAGCTTGAGCTAAAGCGGGAGAGGCGTCGGCGCCGCTTCGGCTTCGCGTTGGGGCTTTTGCTCGCCCTTTTCATCCACGCGCTCATACTCTGGGGGCCTAAAATCCATTACAGGCCGGTGATGGAAAACCTCGTCAGGGTGATAATCGTAAAGCCGGTCCGTCCCGTCGAAATTTACGAGCCGCCGCCCGGAAGCCCCACCATTCCCGCTCCCAACG
>SRXB01000291.1 GCA_009724975.1 bacterium
GAGAAGACCAGGGCCTCCCAGGGCAGCCCTATGTTACGGCTAAAGAGCGCCCAGGTGGACCATACGGCGAAACAGAGCGCTATCTTGGCGCTTCCGGCGCTTGAGGGCTTCATAAACCGGCGGTTTTGGCGAGAAGCTTTAGGTCTTCCCACGCTTTTCTCTTTTCAAGCGGGGAGCGAAGGAGGTATGCGGGGTGGTAGGTGACGACAAGGGGCATGCCGCAAAAATCGTGCGTCTTCCCGCGAAGCTCTCCGGTGGAGGCCTTTGTCTTCAAAAGGGAATGGGCCGCGTGGCGCCCGAGGGCGCAGATCGCCTTTGGCTTTATAATCTCTATCTGCCTCAGCAAAAAGGGCAGGCAGCTTTGAATCTCCTCCTCGGCGGGATCGCGGTTCTGCGGCGGACGGCACTTAACCACGTTGGCTATGTAGACCTTCTCCCTTGCAAGGCCGATGGCGGCTATCATCTTGTTCAAAAGCTCGCCCGCCCTGCCCACGAAAGGCTCACCGCGCAAATCCTCGTTCTCGCCCGGCCCTTCGCCGACGAAGAGTATCTCGGCGCTGGGGTTTCCCACGCCGAAAACTATATTTGTCCTGCCAGCAGCAAGGTTGCACCTTTGGCAGCCTTCAAGCGCAAATCGTAGCGATTCCAGGTCTTCCGGCAACCCCTTCTCCGCAGTCGCTTCGGCGGCCCTTGGGCGCGACGGCACTATCCACGCTCCGGACTGGTGCGCGAAACGCAAGGTGGCCTCGATCGACCTTTCGAGATTATCTGGTCTTTTTTCCATTTATCGCACAAAAAGGCTAAAGGATGAGAAATGAATGGCCGATAATTGATAAAATCAGGTCCTGTATCCCATTCCCATGCACACGCCAACCTCACAGGACCTTTGAGCAGCCGGAGCAGTCAGCGCGACAGTTCCGGCTTTTTTTTGCCCAGTCCCCTAGGCCGTCACCCCTCCGGAGCCGCGAGCGAAAATCGGCGAAATCATGTAGAGGAGGGAAACGGTGAAGACCACCGCCAGGGGCTCGTTGAAATCAAGCCTCTTGACGGCGTGCGCGAGCATTATCGTAAAGAGGCCGAGGGTCAAAACCCTGGCGAAAAGCGGAATTTTCGGCAAAATGGCCCGCCCGAAGTGGGGGTAGGGAATCTTTGAAACCATAAGCGCACTCGCCGCCACGACGAATGCAGCCCTGGCCGCCTCGTTTTCCAGAAAAAGGCAGGCGCTTCCGGCGAGGAGCGCCCCGCCCGGGCTAGGCATGCCGCAAAACCACTGCACCCCCCCCTCAACCCCTGCGCTACGCTTGCGGATGATGAAGCGGATGAGCCGGAAGATGGTGCAGGAGACGTGGAGCACGCAAAGGGTCCAGCCATAGAGGTGGTTCTGGAACGAAAAGGCCACAATCATGCCGACCGTGCCGCCGAAGCTCGTGCCGTCGGCAACGTCGTCGAAGAGCTCGCCCCTGGGGGTCGAGCCCCACCTCTCGGCGGCGCGCCCGTCGAAAAGATCGAGGAACTGCCCCAGAAAGACCAGCCCGAATGCGTAGATGAGGGGCTTTCCCATCAATATCGAGATTATGCCCGCGACTCCGCAGGTAAGGTTCATTATCGAAAGTATGTTCGCGTACCAGTAGTTTGGTATGACCTTGAAAAAGACCGAGAAAAAGGAGAGGGCGACGCAAAAGCCCAGGAGCGGAGTGAGTATTCGCGAGTGGGGGAGCGGGCCGTAGGGTATTTCAAGCACCGTGGCGATTAGCAGGACCACCACGAGGAAGGTCTTTGCCTTGCCGAAGAGATTCGCCGCCTTGTTGCGGATTACGATGCGTGACATCTGGCCGAAAAAATCGAAAAGGACGAAGGCCAGGACCAGATGGGGGTCCAAAAAGCCCTTCCACGCCATGTAGGCGAGGGCGGGAATGTACATCAGCTTGTCGGAGAGGGGGTCTATCGTCGCCCCGCGCTCGGAGCTCAGGCCGCATTTTCTGGCGATGTCTCCATCGGTGAGGTCGGTTATCATCCAAAAGGAGAAGACCCAGATGGCGAGCCGTGGGTAGCCGAAGTGGAGAAGCAGAACCGATAGGACACCCATGGGGAAGCGGTAAAAGCTGATGGCATTGGGATGGAGCCACCCCTTTGAGCGCACCCAGTCGCACCTTGACTTGGTCGCCAGCAAAAAGCTCATGGCCACGCGCTCGGCGAGGAACATCAAAATGACCGGCCAGCCGGTCTCAAGCATTATCCTGAAATATATTTCCATCTCAAACCCTGTTGGGCGTTCTTAAAATCTTGTCGTGAGGACAATATAGGTCAAAAACCCGATTATTCCAACCCGCAAAGGCTCCTTTCGACCTCGGGGGTCGAAAGCTCCCGGCCCAGGACGGCCCGCGCCATCGCGGAGGGCTCCATGCAAAGGTAGACCGGCACCTGCCCGCCGCCCGCCTCTTTAATCTTCGCGGCTATGCGCCGGTAGGCCTCTTTGCGAAGAGGCCAGAAATAACGCATCTTGCCGTCGCCCGCGTCGATTATCTCGCCGAAAAAAACGCTCCTCCCCCGAAGCGCCCGCCCGTGGGCGTCGAGAAATTTTCGCGGAAAGCGAAGGCTGCCGATACTCCACCAGGCTATTTTCCGCGCCGGAATCATGGAAAAGACCGCATCGACGACTCCGGCGTACTGGTTTTCCCAGTCGCCGTGGATGAAAACCGGATCGAAGTGGAAGGCGACCCGAAGACCGGCCCCCACAGAGCTTTT
>SRXB01000292.1 GCA_009724975.1 bacterium
GGACGAGGGGCAGCCCCCCGCGGCCCAGGGGCAGGCGGTGGCCGCCGCCGACCCCGCAAAGCCGGGCGTGAAGGCGGAAATTCTCGATTCGATGGCCCCTGCTCCGGTACCCCCGAAGGCGGAAGCGCCCGTGGCTCTGACCACCGAGGAGATCCAGAAGAAAAGGGAGATGGAATCCTCACTGCGTGCCGCTTTCGATAATTTCTGGTCGATAATAAAGCAAAAAAACATAGACGCCGCCGCAGAGGCGATGGCCCCCGAACGCGCCGAGGCCCTGAAGATGGAGTTTTACCGCTTCATCGGCAAATTCAACATCTCAAGGGCCGACGCGACAGCGGTCGTCTGCAATTGGGGAACGGCTTTCGATTCGGAAGTCTCGGGTGTCCTGATGGTTTTTGAAAAGGGGTCGGTAGCTCCCCTTAAAAAGGAGATTTTCCAGCGCTGGAAATATGAAGGCGGCAAGTGGCTCTTGAACTCGCACAACTTTAAATGACCGCGCACGTCCACTTCCGCCCCACCTTCGCTCGCGTAAGCCTGGGGGCTATATTATCCAACTACGCGCACCTCAAGTCACTCGCGGGCGGCGCGCTTGTCTGCCCCGTGGTGAAGGCCGACGCTTACGGCCACGGCGCGGTGAGGATCTCCCAGGCCCTTGAGTCGGATGGCGGGTGCGCTCTTTTTGCGGTTGGCAACCTCGACGAGGCTCTGGAACTTAGGGCGGGCGGCATAGCTTCCGAGATACTGGTCCTTTTCGGCTCCTCGGATTTCGCCCACTCCGGCCTCATGGCCGATAACGCCTTCACGCCGGTAGTAAGCTCGCTCGAGACGCTGAAGGGGTTCGCTCAGACCCTTTCAGCCTCCCGACAGCCCCTCGGCGTGCATCTTGAATTCGACACCGGCATGGCCCGCCTCGGCCTCGATGTCGGGCAGGCGCGTGAAGCGGCTAAAATAATTAAGAACTGCCCCTCGATGGAGCTTCGGGGCGTTTGCACCCACTTCGCCAAGGCGGGCGAAAGCGACGGCTTCACCGCCCTTCAGCTGGGCAGGCTAAAAGATATTCTGGCGGTCTTGCGGGAAGAGGGCCTTTCCACCGGCATCGTCCACGCGGCAAACTCCGCCGCCCTCATGAGCGAGCCGGAGAGCATTTTCAACTGCGTCCGCACCGGCATAGCACTTTACGGCATACGGCCCGAAAGCTGGCTGGACCCGGAAGGAAAGCTAACGCCCGCCCTTGAATGGGTGAGCCGCATAGTGCAGGTGCGCGAGGTGGCAAAGGGGGTCCCGATCTCCTACGGCGGCACCTTCGTAACCCAAAGGCCCTCGCGCATAGGCGCGGTTCCGGTCGGTTACGCCGACGGCTACCGGCGCTCGCTGGGCAACAGGGCCGAGGTCCTGGCCGGTGGTAAAAGGGTTCCGGTGGTCGGGCGGGTATGCATGGACATCATAATGCTAGACCTCACCGACGCGCCCGAGGCGGTTGAGGGCGGCGAGGTCGTCCTGCTTGGCTCAAGGGGAGGGGAATCCATCCCCGCCGAGGAGCTGGCGGCTTTGCAATCCACCATCCCCTACGAGATTTTATGCGCAATCTCCAGGCGGGTTGTGCGTCATTACACATAAAACCTTTGCGTTAACATAAATTAAAAGAGGCGGAGAAAAAGATGGTCAAGATCAGAAGGGCAATTATCAGCGTTTCCGACAAAATGGGCGTCGCCGCCTTCGCCAAGGGGCTCAGCCAGCGCGGTGTCCAGATTCTCTCCACCGGCGGCACCGCCCGCCTCCTTCGCGACTCCGAAGTAAGCTGCATGGACGTGAGCGAATACACCGGCTTCCCCGAAATGCTCGACGGCAGGGTCAAGACCCTCCACCCCAAGGTCCACGGCGGCATACTGGGCATGCGCGACAACGAAAAGCACGTGGCCAAGATGAAGGAATACGACATCGAGCCCATCGACCTCATCGCCATCAACCTCTACCCCTTCGAGAAGACCGTCGCCGACCCCAAATGCTCCATCGAAGACGCCATCGAGCAGATAGATATCGGCGGCCCCGCCATGATCCGCTCGGCCGCCAAAAACCATAAATTCGTCACCGTAATCGTCGATCCGGCGGACTATTACAGGGTCCTTGAGGAGATGGACGAGAACGACGGCGGAGTGAGCGACTCGTTGCGCTACGAGCTTTGCGTCAAGGCCTACACCCGCACCGCCCAGTACGACACCGCCATTTCCAACTGGCTGAAAGCGAGAATGAAATGAAGGTATTGGTAATCGGCTCGGGCGGGCGCGAGCACGCCCTCGTCTGGAAGCTCTCCCAAAGCCCGAAAGTGACCAAAATCTTCGCCGCCCCGGGTAACGCCGGAACCAGTTCGCTCGCCCAAAACGTCGATATAAGCTCCGAAGACGTCGAAGGGCTTTTGGCCTTCGCCAAAAAAGAATCCATCGGCCTCACCGTGGTCGGCCCCGAAGCGCCGCTAACCCTTGGTCTGGTGGATGTTTTCGCCAAAAACGGCCTTCGCGCCTTCGGCCCGACAGGTGCCGCCGCCCGCCTTGAGGGCTCCAAGTCCTTTTGCAAGGCCGCGATGGTGCGCTTCGGCGTCCCTACAGCCGAATACGGCGAATTCACCGACCCTGAAAAGGCCAAAGACTATATAAAGGCCAAGGGGGCTCCGATAGTGGTGAAAGCCGATGGCCTCGCGGCTGGCAAGGGCGTCATCGTGGCGATGAGCGTGGCCGAGGCGCTCGACGC
>SRXB01000041.1 GCA_009724975.1 bacterium
ATTTGCCTAAATACGCCCTAAGTGTCCCTAAGGTAATACCTGGCATTTTGTTGGGCTTGTCAAAGTTTTTGCCGAAAAATTTTGGCATATTATTAATTATTTCCTCTCCAGTAACTATGAAGTACTCTTCGATGTCTGGAGATTTTGTTTCTAGAATTACAAAGACATAAACATACGCTTTATTGATGTCCTCTGGTTTAATTAGGAAGCAGTTAGGCCGTCTTAGCGTTTTGACCTGAACGCAAATTGGTTTTGAATCAGCTTCTCCTTTGCTGACGTATAAGTCCACAGACTTGGCATTGCCTAGTGTAATTGACACTTGGTAGCGCTTTTTAAATAGTTTGCCAGCTACCAGAAATTCACCAGCCATGCCTGTTAATTGTGTTTCA
Organism: bacterium; assembly: GCA_009724975.1. GTDB lineage: Bacteria > Desulfobacterota > Deferrisomatia > Deferrisomatales > BM512 > SCTA01. Next base: position 390 of record SRXB01000041.1, read on the forward strand.
CCACATCTTCTTGACATTTTCTACTCCCCCTCCACCAACTGCCACTCCGCAAACCCCTCCTTCTGCTCGAAAAGGCGGCGGCCTTTAAGCTCAACCTCGGTTTTCTGCGGGTGGGTCTTGATGTCGATGTAGGCGCGGACCATGGCGGCCACGGTTGCTTCCTGCAAGACCAGCTCCTCGCCGTCCGAGAGGACCAGCCGCGTGCGAAGGTGTTTGTGTCCCTCCGGAATCTCGGCGCGGATCTCGACCACCTCGTTCGTGTTTATAACTCTTTCGCCCATCAGAAGCGCTCCACCATCTTTTCGATGAGGTAGGTCGATTCGCGTATCGCCTGCTCGCCGAAGGGGCCGAACCATTGCGAGACGCGCCGAAATTCCTTCAAAAAGCCTTCAACGTCGGAGTCGTCGAGGAGTTTTACGTTTTCCGAGAGGTTTTTTACGAACCCCTTTAGAAGTTCGCGGCGCTCGGGGGTGGAGAAGATGATGTCGGCGTAAAGCTCGGGGTCCTGCGCGAAGAGCCTGCCCACCATCCCCAGCTCAAGCCGGTAGATGGGGCTTGAGAATTCGAGGGTGCGGGCGAGGTTTACCTTCTGGTCGCAGAGGAAGCGGCCAAAGCAGAAGGTGGCGAAGTGGCGCAGGGCCTGCACCACGTCCATCATCTCGTCGTGCTCCTCGGGGGTCGATTTAACCGTCACCGCTCCCCACGCGGCGAGCTGGCGCACCACCCATTCGCACTTTTCGCTCTCGCGGCCTTCTGTTACGACCACTATCTGCTTGTCGAAGGATTCGGTGGTGGGGCCGAACATGGGATGGAGGCCCAGGACCGGGCCCGCGTGGGCTTTTAGCATCGCCCGCACCGGCTCTTTTTTGACGGAGGTTATGTCGGCCAAAATCGCGTCTTTTGGAAGGTGCGCGGAAAGCATCTGCGCGGCCTGCGCCGTGGCCTGTATGGGTACGGATAGGATTGCGAGGTCTATTTTGTCGCAAAGGGAAGCCGCCCTGGGCCAGTCTTCGCGCTCCAGGACGCGTACCTCGTAGCCCGCCTGGGTGAACCAGCGCACCAGAAGCCTTCCCATTGCGCCCGCGCCGCCCACGACGAGGATTTTGGCGCTGGGGTTAACCGCCTTGCCCGCCATCGTTCCCGTCTGCTTTATGCGCGAGTTGCGAAGGACGGTGCGGAAAATCTCCTCGGCCATGTCGGGGGAGAGGTTCAGCTCTTTGGCAAGTTTTCTGCGCGAGGTTATGAGGTCTTCCTCCCTCGCGGGATGGTAGACCGGGAGGTTGTTGGCTTTTTTGACTTCGGCAACCTCCGCCACCACCGAGGCGCGCTCGGCCAGAAGCTCCATTATACGCCCGTCTATGGCGTCTATCTTTTCCCTCGAAGCCCCGAGGAGTTTTTCAAGGTTTTCGCCGTCCTTCATCTTTTCCTCCGTAAAAGGGCGGTTTGCATTTGAGATTTAACCGAGCGCGGCCAAAAGGGCCTCGCCCATAGCTTCCCTCTGCCAGTTCTTGAGGATTTTATCCAAGAATTCAGGGGCGTTCTGCGCCCGGGCGATTTTTTCGAGGGTGGCGGTGTTGATGATGAACCCCGGGTCCATCGAAAGCGCCTCCGCCCTTTTGGCGCGGGCCTCCTTGAGCTTGGCGAGGAGGGCCTTTTGGGCGTCTGTAAGGGGGGCGAGCTTCTCTAAAGACTCGCGTCGGGGGCATTTTTCCGGCGGCAGGGCGAGGGCGGCGTTCACCGAGGCCAAAATCTTGTCGGAAAGCTTCGCGAGAACCTTTGGCGACGCGCCCTTTGCCTCGAAAATCTCCTTTTTGTTCTTTGGAGGGTTTTGAGCCCACCCCAGCAAGAGATCGCCGGAGAGAACCTTGAAGGGCGGGCGGTCCCACTCGCGGGCGGTTTCGTCGCGCACCTCCAAAAGGGCCTGCAAAACGGCGGACTGGCGCGGCGTGAACTTTCCCGCGCCCTTGAAATCGAGGGCGCATGGGGGTGCTGGCGGCGAAGGTTCGGCCAGCTCAAGCAGGCGAAACTCCTCTTTGGCCCAGCCAAGCCTCCCCAGTTTTTCGAGCTCACGCTCAAGACGAGAGGCCAGCTCGCAAAGGTGGCTGACGTCCAGGGCGGCGTAGGCCAGCATTCCGGCGTCGAGGGGGCGGGCCGACCAGTCGGCCTTCTGGTATTTCTTGTCGGCCTCTATTCCGAATTCCTCCAGCAGGAGAGCTGCCAGCCCGAAGGCTTTCTTCCCGAGGAACTGTGCCGCGATCATGGTGTCGAAGACGGGGGTGACGGCAAAGCCGTATTGGCGCTTCAAAAGGCGGATGTCGTAGTCGCAGCCGTGAAAGACCTTTGCGGTGGAGGGGTCTTTCAATATTTCAGCGAGGCCGGAGTAGTCCGCTTCCTTCACCAGCGCGTCAAAAAGAAAAACGCTTCCACCGGCGGCGATCTGGATTAGGCAGACCTCGTCGCGGTAGCGGTAAAGCCCAGCCGCCTCCACGTCCACCGCTATCGGCCCCCCCGAAGGGATTTTCGCAACGGCGGCCTTTATGGCGGCGGGGTCGACGAGGTATGAAAAAGAATCTTCATTCATTTGTTTTGTTCTCTCAAACAGCCCATTTCAAAGGGTTATCTTATACAATACGCGGTCCGGCGCGCAAAAAATACCGCTTTGGGCAAAGTGGCCGGTAAACGGCGGTTTAAAAGCGGGCGCGGCCAGCGCGGCTAAGTTTCTTGAAATTTCGGCTGATTATTAAGAGAATCTACCTTTGCAATCACAAGGGAACAAGGAGAATCGCCCAAATGTCTTACCGTCTCGGATTTCACCAGTACAGGCCCCACCCCTGGCACGGCCTCACCGTGGGCCCCAAGCCGCCGGAAGTGGTCACGGCTTTCATAGAGATAACCCCCTTCGACCTCGTTAAGTACGAAGTAGACAAAATCTCCGGCTATCTTCGGGTCGACAGGCCCCAGCGCACCTCCTCCCAGCCCCCCGCCCTCTACGGCTTCATCCCCCGCACCTACTGCGGCAAGCGGGTCGGCGCCCTTTCGGGCAAAACCGACAAGGGCGACGGGGACCCGCTGGATATCTGCGTCATAAGCGAAAGGCCCGTGGCACGGTCGGAGGTATTGCTGTCGGCGAGAGTCGTGGGCGGGCTTTTGATGATTGACAAGGGGGAGGCTGACGACAAGATAATCGCCGTCCTGGAAAACGACAACGTCTGGGGCAAGGCCCGCGAAATCTCTGACCTGCCGCCGGTGCTGGTGGAGAGGCTCACCCATTATTTCAGCACCTATAAGCTCATCCCGGGCGAGACTTCGCCGGTCAAAATCGAGGAAAGCTACGGCTCCCAGAAGGCTTTCGAGGTCATCGCGGCCTCCATCGAGGATTACCGCAACGAATTCATCGATTAACCGGTCAAAGTTAGCGGCTTGTTAATCAGCGCCGTTACGGGTTATATTATTTAGCCGGATAAAAATTTTTTTTAGTTTGTGGAGGAGTGACAGTGAGACGATTTTTTCTCACGGCGACTTTGGCTCTGGCCGCGCTGGCCGGCTTTTCCTGCGTCGCGCTCGCCGAAAACGGCGGGTTGCCCGGCTTTGCCGGAAGCGCTACCTGCAAGGAGTGCCACAAAAAGAAATACGACCAGTGGAAGCTCACCCCCCACGCCCGCATGCTCATCGACGCCGAGAAAAACCCCGACGCCATCCTCGCCAACGATTTTAACGACGACGTGCCCTTCGGCCCCAGAGACATCGCCTACACCGTGGGCAGCCACTGGACGCAGAAATATCTCACCCGCATCGACGGCGTTTTATACGTCCTTCCCAAGTTCTGGAACATACCCAAAAACGCCTGGGAGAAATACTCGGTCTTCAACTGGCGCGCAAAACCGTACAATATCGCCTGCGACGGTTGCCACACCGTAGGCTTCGACCCCCAAAACGAATCCTTCCTTGAGCCGGGCATCGGGTGCGAGTCGTGCCATGGGCCGGGCAAGGCCCACGTGGAGAGCGAGGGCGACATCTCCAAGATAGTCAACCCCCTCAAGCTCGACGAAGACCGCGCCCTCATGGTCTGCATGCAGTGCCACACCGACGGAACCGACACCACCTACAAAAAATACCCTTTCCCGGTAAATTACGTCCCGGGCGAAGACCTAAACAACTACCTCAGCGAATTTTTCATGCCCAAGCCCAAGAGCAATCGTTGGTACTGGGGTACGATGGACTTCATGGAGAGGCGCAGAATGTTCTACTTCTTCGCCTCCAAATTCTACTCCACCGCCCGCGCCTGCGAAGTGTGCGGCTTTGACCGCGCCGACACCACCACCAAAGAGGTGGAGCGCTATATGTCACGCTCCGAAATGTGCGGCACCTGCCACACCAAGCTCTACAAAAACTATGTCGCCCACTCCTTCCACACCCCCGAAAAGGCGCAGTGCGTCGACTGCCACACCCCCGAAATAGTGGAAGAGCGCGGCACCTACTCCATCCACGACCACAAATTCGACTTTTCCACAAACAAGGTGGAGTGTTACCAGTGCCACGACAAGACCGACGACGGCGACAGGGCGGTCTCCTCGATAGGAGCGGACGGAGCAGCGGTGTGGAAGGAAAAACCCAAGGATCACGACTTTCACTTCAGCCCGCTCTACCCTCCGAAGGAGATGACCCCCAAAGAGGCGTGCCTTAGCTGCCACAAGGAAAAAGACTCCGCGTGGGTGGACAAATACGTCCCCTCAAAAATAGGGTTCAAATTCAAAAACTAGCCGTATCTTCCAGCCAACAAAAAAAGGCCGCCCTAGGGGGCCTTTTTTTGTCATATTTCGCAAAGGCGGGTAGAATTTGGGGGACGAAAACCTAGTGGGCTTTTGATCCGGCCAAAAGATTTTTGACGCGGCAAATCTTTGTAATGATTGAAAAATTTAGTTGTGGCGCGGGGATTTTTGTAGTACATCTTCGCACTTCGAAAAAATTCGCGACGACAGTTTTCACCCAAGGAGAGATAAAATGTCAAAGATCTACGACATAGCTATAATCGGCGGCGACGGCACCGGCCCCGAGGTGGTGGCGCAGGCGGTTCGCGTCCTCGACGCCGCCGCAGGCAAGTTCGGCTTTTCCACCAAGAAGAAAGATTACGATTTCGGCGGCGACCGCTACCTCAAAACCGGAGAAGTCCTCCCCAACACCGCCGTCACCGACCTTCGCGGCCACGACGCGATACTTCTGGGCGCCATCGGCCACCCGGGGGTCAAGCCTGGCATCCTTGAGCAGGGGATATTGCTCAAGCTCCGCTTTGAGCTTGACCAGTACATCAACCTGCGCCCCGTCAAGCTCTTCCCCGGCGTCGACACCCCCCTGAAGGACAAGGGGCCTGATGAGATAGATTTCGTGGTCGTCCGCGAAAACACCGAGGGCCTTTACGCTGGCGCGGGCGGCAGCCTTCGCAAGGGGACGATGCACGAGGTTGCGGTGCAAGAGTCGATAAACACCCGCATGGGTGTCGAGCGCTGTCTTCGCTACGCCTTCGAGTACACCCAAAAGCGCAATCAGGAGAAAAAGCTCACCCTCTGCGGCAAGACCAACGTCCTCACTTACGCCTTCGACCTTTGGGAGAGGGTCTTCAACGAGGTTGGAGAGAAGGATTACGCCGACGTGAAGCGCGATTACGCCCACGTAGACGCCACCTGCATGTGGATGGTCAAAAACCCCGAGTGGTTCGACGTCATCGTCACCGACAACATGTTCGGCGACATAATCACCGACCTTGGCGCGATGATACAGGGCGGCATGGGCATCGCCGCGGGCGGCAACATCAACCCCAAGGGAGTCTCGATGTTCGAGCCCATAGGCGGCTCCGCCCCCAAGTACACCGGCATGAACATAATCAACCCGCTGGCGGCAATTTGCGCGGGTGGCATGATGCTGGACCACCTTGGCGAGACCGAGGCGGCCAACGCCATAGAGTCCGCCGTCATGTTCGTCACCGGCCAGAAGCTAAAATCCCTGGCGGCTGGCAAGATGGGCTACTCGACCGTTGAGGTCGGCGACCTGGTAATCGACAGGATGCTCGGCAAGATTTAATTCGCGGCCCAAAGCCGTTTTTAAAGCCCCGCCCTAGTAAGGCGGGGCTTTTTGCTTTTTTATGGAAGGGCGGTTATCTTTTGGGTAGGGGCGGCTATGGCAATTTTGCCTCGTCGGCCCTAGGGCCAGCCTAAATGGGCCGGAAAGAGTGGAGAATTTGCGATGAGGAAAAATGTTGGGCCCGTTGACAAGGCGGTAAGGATAATCGGAGGGGCCGCGGTTTTGTCCCTTTTGTTTATAATCGAAGGAAACGCAAGGTTCCTTGGCCTTTTTGGGATTATACCGATAGTGGTCGCATTCGTAGGCTATTGCCCCCTCTACCCGCTCGTCGGGCTGGACACAAATCGGAAAAACAAGGGCTAAAAGCGAATTTTGCCCGCCCCGTGTCTGCGTCCGGAAGAGTAGAAGCCCCCGGCGACGTACCCGCCGATGAGTATCAGAGTTCCTGCGATCATCGCGAGCGCGTTTGCCCACTTGTCGCTCTTTTCCTTATCGGAGATAAGCCTTTGGGCGAGGTTTTCGGCGTCTTCTGCCCGCGCCCTCGCGGCGTCAGCCTCTTCGCGCAGCTTTACCACGTTTGAATTTTGTTTTTTCCACTCGGCGTATTCGCGCTCAAGGCCCGAGAGCTTTTGCTCAAGCTCGGCCTTGCCGGTGGCCGCCGCGCCAAGCTCCTGCCCTGCCTTGCCCGCCGATTCGCTCAGTTTTTGCAATTCCGCCTTCAGCCGCTCGTTTTCCGCGAGGGTCTCGGAAAGTTTTGTATAGGAGGGGGCCTGTCCGGTCAGCTTGCCGGAAGGCAGCCACCCCTCGGCGGGGGAGACCAGCCTGGACCAGCCCAGTTTTTCCTGCGCCACCTCAACCTCGGCTCCTGCGGAGACGCTGGCCACGTAGCGGTATTCGCTCCCGGGCCCTTCCTTGAGGCCGATTTCGGCGGTTTCAAGGACGTACATGCGCGCGGCATGGCTTGCGGTGGCGGTGAAGAGGATGACGGTTAAAAATGCCTTTATTTTCATTTTCTGGCTTTCCTTTTTTTATCCAGTGGAAAATATCCCCTTTTTCAGCATTTTTTTCAAGGGATGGCGCGGAGCCCTCCCAGCCGCCTTCGCATTACAATCTTTTCTTTCTGCACATTCATCTGTTACGCTAAAAAATTGACTGTAAAATGGCATGGAACTTTGAAAGGAAGAGAGTAAATGGCCGGTCACAGCAAATGGGCTAACATCAGACATAGAAAAGGCAGGGAAGACGCCAAGCGAGGCAAGATTTTCGGCAAGTTCGCCAAAGAGATAGCGGTGGCCGCGAGGCTGGGAGGGGGGGACCCCGACGGCAACCCCAGGCTCCGCACCGCGATAGATAAAGCGCGTGAACAGAATATGCCCAAGGACAACATCCAGCGGGCGATAGCCAAGGGCGCGGGCGGCGGCGACGGCGCGAACTACGAGCAGATCGTCTATGAGGGCTACGGCCCCGGCGGCGTGGCTGTGCTGGTAGATGTCCTCACCGACAACCGCGTGCGCGTAGTGGCCGAGGTCCGACACGCTTTCTCCAAGAACAACGGCAACCTCGGGGCGAGCGGCTGCGTGGCCTATCTCTTCGAGTCCAAGGGGCTTATTTTGGTGCCGAAGTCGGCGGTGGACGAGGACAAAATCATGGAGGTGGCCCTTGAGGCCGGAGCGCTGGACGTGGCGGACTCGGGCGACCAGTGGGAAGTGACCACCGCCCCCAACGACTACCGCGCCGTCCGCACCGCCATCGAGGAGGCGAAAATCCCCGTCGACTCCGGTGAGACGACGATGATTCCCGCAACCACCGTCGCGGTTTCCGGCAAGGAGGCCGAGCAGATGCTCAGGCTCATGGACATGCTGGAGGACAACGACGACGTGCAGAACGTCTACGCCAACTTCGACATTGACGACAGCGAGCTTGAGAGGATTTCGGGCTGACGATGATCCGCGTTCTGGGGGTCGATCCGGGCTCGCGCTTTACGGGCTGGGGCATTGTGGAGATGGACAAGAACCGCTTGCGCCATGTGGCGCACGGAGTCATCTCCACCAAATCCGGCGACCCTCTTCCGGCCCGCCTCTCGGTGATTCACAAGGGGCTTTTGGGGGTGGTTGCGGAATTTTCCCCCCAGGAGGCGGGAGTGGAGCAGATTTTCAGCGCCAAGAACACCCTCTCGGCCCTGAAGCTTGGCCACGCAAGGGGCGTGGCGCTCCTCGCCCTTGAGGAAAGCTCCGTCCCCATAACGGAATACACCGCGCTTCAGGTCAAATCGGCGGTGGTAGGCTACGGCAAGGCCGCCAAGGAGCAGGTTCAGGAGATGGTCAAGAGGCTTTTGAGCCTTCCGGAGGTTCCCCCCGAAGACGGGGCCGACGCCCTCGCCGTGGCTATCTGCCACGGGCGCACCCGCTCCACCAACGCGGCTATTTTGGCCTCGCGGGCGGGGGTTAAGATGGAGTTCAGGCGATGATAGCCCACCTTTCAGGCGCGCTTTTGCGCGCTTTCGCGGGGGAGGCGGTGATAGATGTCGGCGGCGTTGGCTACCGCGTCTTTTTGCCGCTTTCCACCTACGAAAAGCTCCCTTCGCTCGGCCAGAGCGTCTCGCTTCGCATCGTGACGGTGGTGAAGGAGGACGAGATCTCCCTTTACGGCTTTTTCACCGAGCGCGAGGAGTGGCTTTTCAACATCCTGCGCGATGTGAGCGGGGTGGGGCCTAAGCTAGCCGCCAAGATTCTTTCCGGCATGGACGCGGGTCGGCTTCGCGACGCCATAGCGGGTGGCGACGTCGCCGGACTTTGCAAAATCTCCGGCGTCGGCAAGAAGATGGCCGAAAGGCTGGTGGTCGAACTGAGGGAAAAGGTGGGTGCCTTCGACACCGGAGTGACGCTGCCGGATATTTCGTCGACCACTTCCGGCCCCCTTTCCGAGGCGGAGGAGGCGCTAGTTTCCCTCGGCTATCCGCGTCCCCTTGCAAAAAAGGCCGTTTTGGCGGCCTCGCCGGAGGGCAAGGACCCCGTCGGCGAAATTATCCGCTCCGCATTGCGGAGCCTTGCGCCCAAGCGCTGAGGGTGAGAGATGACCGATAGAATAGTCGCGCCCTCCCTTATGGAAGACGATTCCGGCGCGGGCGCCGCCCTCAGGCCGGCCAACCTTTCGGAATATATAGGGCAGGAGCAGATAAAGGAAAACTTAAGGGTTTTCATCGAGGCCGCCAAGCGCAGGGGCGAGCCCCTCGACCACGCCCTCTTCTCCGGCCCGCCCGGCCTTGGGAAAACCACGCTGGCCAACATCATAGCCGCCGAGATGGGGGTCAACATCGAGACGACCTCCGGCCCCGTAATCGAAAAGCCCGGCGATCTGGCCGCTATTTTGACGAACCTCTCGGCGGGCGATGTCCTTTTCATCGACGAGATTCATCGCCTCAGCCCCGTCGTGGAGGAGATTTTGTATCCCGCGATGGAGGATTTCCAGCTCGACATCATGATAGGGCAGGGGCCCAGCGCCCGCTCCATCAAGATAGACCTCCCCCGCTTCACCCTTGTGGGCGCCACAACCCGCTCTGGCCTTCTCACCGCACCCCTGCGCGACCGCTTCGGCGTCGTAGCACGCCTTGAGTTCTACACGCCAGAGGAATTGAAGATAATAGTGGCGCGTTCAGCCGCCATCTTGGGGGTTGAGCTGACGGAAGAGGGGGCTTGGGAGATAGCGCGAAGGAGCAGGGGGACCCCGCGCATAGCAAACCGACTTCTTAGGCGAGTGCGAGATTTTGCAGAGGTGCGCCACGGCGGGGTAATCGACAAGGTGGTGGCCGACAAGGCCCTCCTCTCGCTCGACGTCGACCAAAAAGGGCTCGACAAGATGGATCTTCGCATCCTCACCACCATAATAAGCCTCTTCAACGGCGGGCCGGTGGGAATAGAAACCATTTCCGCCGCCATCGGCGAGCAAAAAGACACCATCGAGGACGTCTACGAGCCCTATCTGATACAGCAGGGGTATCTGGCCCGCACCGCCAGAGGGAGAATCGCAACCGATCTCGCCTACACCCACTTCGGTCTGGCCCGCCCGACCCGACAGGGGGATCTGCTTTGAGCTTTTCAGCCGTTCCAGCGAGGAGAAAGACCAGAAAGATATGGGTAGGCAAGGTGCCGGTGGGCGGCGACGCCCCGATAGCGGTGCAGTCGATGACCAACACCGACACCCGCGACGCCAAGGCGACCATCGCGCAGATAAAGAGGCTTGAGGAGGCGGGGTGCGAGATAATACGCGCCGCAGTCCCCGATGAAGACGCCGCCCGCGCCATAAAGGAGATTAGGGCCGGAATAAAAATCCCCCTCATCGCAGACATCCACTTCCACCACACCCTCGCCCTCGCCGCCATCGAAAACGGCGTGGACGGACTTAGGCTGAACCCGGGCAACATCGGGGCGCGGTGGAAGGTGGAAGAGGTTGTAAGGGCCGCCTCGGAACGGGGAATACCCATCCGCATAGGTGTGAACTCCGGCAGCGTCGAACGCGAGCTTCTTGCAAAGCATGGAGGCCCCACTCCGCTTGCGCTGGTGGAATCGGCGCTTGGCCACGTGCGGATTCTGGAAGATTTGGGGTACGACAAGATAAAGGTCAGCCTCAAGGGGTCGCACGTCATGCAGACGGTCGCCGCCTATAAACTGATGGCGGAAGAGCGCGACTACCCCCTCCACATCGGGATAACCGAGGCGGGCACCGTCTTTCGCGGCGGCGTCAAATCGGGGGTCGGCGTAGGGATACTACTTTACGAGGGGCTTGGCGACACCCTTCGCGTCAGCCTCACCGGCGACCCGGTCCGCGAAATCGAAGTGGCCTTCTGGATTTTGGGGGCGCTCGGCATAAGGCGGCGCGGCATAGACGTAATAAGCTGCCCCACCTGCGCCCGCACCCACCTGCCGATAGAGACGCTTGCGCTTGAGGTTGAAAAGGCGCTGGCCGACCTGGACGCACCCGTAACCGTGGCGGTGATGGGTTGCGAGGTCAATGGTCCGGGCGAGGCGCGGGAGGCCGACGTTGGCGTGGCCTC
>SRXB01000614.1 GCA_009724975.1 bacterium
GCGAAAAGCCGCGTATCGAAGCTTCCCGCGCCGTTCCAGGTGTAATAGGCGCTGGGCTCGCCGCTGTTGCCGAAAATTATTGAGGGATAGGAGTCGTTTTTGCTGATTTTTCCTATCGAGATCGAGGTGGTGTTGTCGGTCAGGAGGGTTTCGGCTGAGTAGGTGAGGCCGTCGCCGCCGTTCAGGTAGACGAAATCCGTCCCCGAGGCGGAGTTGCAGGCGGCTATGTCGTTGTCGCCGTCGGCGTCGACGTCGGCCACCGCCACGCACTCGGACTGGAGCGCCCCGCCCACCTCCACCGGCGTTGAGGATATCGTACCCGACCCGTCGTTGAGCCATACCTTCACCGGCTGCCCAAGGCCGGAGGTCACAAGGTCGAGGCTCCCGTCGCCGTTCATGTCGGCGGCGGCGAAACCCTTGTATACCAGCCCCGAGGCGGCGGGTCCGAAGAGGAGGGAGAGACAGTCGTTGAAGGGATCGGGTGAGCCGTTGTTGAAAAATATCTTGAAGGGCGAGTCTTCTATTGCGGTAAGGGCGTCGGGCCGCCCGTCGCCGTTGAAATCGCCCGCCAGCACCCTGGCCTGCGCGCCGTTGGTGAGGGCGGCGGCTCTCGGAGCCGTTCT
>SRXB01000293.1 GCA_009724975.1 bacterium
TCGACGAAGACCGGCACGCAGCCGTGCTGGATTATGGGGTTTACGGTTGTGGGGAAACCCGCCGCGACCGTTATCACCTCGGAGCCCGCCTCTATCGGCCTGTCGATTTTTTTGCTGGTGAGGGCCGCGAAGGCCAGAAGGTTGGCGCTGGAGCCGGAGTTGACCAAAAGAACGTGCCTTCGCCCGAGGTATTCGCCCAGTTCCCTCTCGAAGGCGGCCCCCTCGCCGCCGAGGGTGAGCCAGAAATCGAGGGAGGACTTGACCGCCGCCTCCACCTCCTCCGGCCCGTAGACGCGCCCCGCGTAAGGTATTGCGCTCTTGCCGGGGATGAAGGGGGACTCGCTCTGGCTCTTTAGCCGCTCGGCGATGAGCTCGCGGGTCAGCGCCAGTATTTTTTCCTCAAGGGATGTGGTTTTGTTTTCGCCGGAGTTATCCATGCAGTAAAGCGCCCTCAATTTCCCGAGCCGGCCATATCGGCAGAGTAGCTTTGGATGTCTTCCAGGCAAAGGGCCCGGGTATCGGTTTGTCCTCCGTAAAAGGCCCTGTACCAGTTGGCGGTGCGCTCTACGGTCTTGTCGAGCCCCCATACGGGGCTCCATCCAAGCATAGAGACCGCCTTGTCTATTTTAAGGCGCAAAAGCCCCGCCTCGTGCGGGTGCTCACCCTTGCTGTCGTCGCGCCAGGAAGCGCCAGGCCAGCGCGCGCAAAAGCGCTCCACCAGCGCGCGCACCGTGGCCTCATCTCCGAGGCGCGGGCCGAAGTTGAAGCCGTCGCAAAGGGCGTGGTCGGCGCTTTGGTCTAGTTTTTGCGCCAGCGCGAGGTAGCCGCCTATGGGTTCGAGCACATGCTGCCAGGGGCGCACCGAGTGGGGCGAACGCACCGGAACGGACTCACCCCTGCTGCAATGGACGGCGAAATCGACCACTATGCGGTCCTTTGCCCAGTCTCCGCCGCCTATGACGTTACCTGCTCGGGCCGAAGCAACCTTCACCCCGTGGCTTTGAAGTTTTTCCGGGTTGAAGAAGGAGCGCCGGTAAGAAGAGATAAAAAGCTCCGCTGCCCCCTTGCTGGCGCTGTAAGGGTCGAACCCGCCCATGCGGTCGCCCTCGGAATAACCTTCCTGCCGTTCCAGGTTTTCGTAGCACTTGTCGCTCGTGACCATGACCACCGCGCAAGGCCCGCCATACGCCCTCACCGCCTCAAGGAGCGAGGCCGACCCCATAACGTTCACCTCGAAGGTCTCATAGGGGGTCGCGTAGCTCTCCCTAACCAGCGATTGCGCCGCCAGATGGAAGACGAAATCGGGGCGGGCCGCCTTGACGGCCTTGGCAAGGGCCTCTCGGTCAAGTATGTCGGCCTCGGCGTGGCCCAAAAGCGCCTCCCTCACTCGGGAGGTTTCAAAATTTGAAGGATTCGTGGGCGGAGGGAGGGAATAGCCGTAAACTTCGGCCCCAAGATCGGCCAGCCAGAGGGCGAGCCAGCTTCCCTTGAACCCCGTGTGGCCAGTGATGAAGACCTTCCTGCCCCGAAAGGAGCGAAAATCCATCACCAGACCCTCCACGGGCAGGAATCGCTCTTCCAGAGGGCCTCAAGCATCTCCCACTCGCGGTAGGTGTCCATGCACTGCCAGAAACCCTTGTGGCGATGTATGTAAAGCTCCCGCGCCGCCGCGCACTTCTCCAGCGGCTCCTTTTCAAGGACGCACGAATCTTCGTCTTTTAGATATTTGAGGAATTTTTTGTCCAGTACGAAAAAGCCGCCGTTGATCATGTGTTCGCTCTGCAGCTGGGCTTTTTCCTGGAAGGCGGTGACGAGGTCGCCCTCGGATTTGAGGTCGCCGAAGCGGCTGGGGGGGAAGACGCCGGTGACGGTGGCGCAGCCGGAGTGACCCTTGTGGAAGCGTATAAGCTCCCCGACGTCAATTTTGGCCACCGCGTCGCCGTAGGTGAGGAGGAAGGTTTCATCTTCGCCGAGGTATTTTGAGGCGCGAAGGACGCGCGCGCCGGTCATGGCGTCCTCGCCGGTGAAGGCCAGCGTCACCTTCCAGTCGTGCTCGCCGTGGTTGTCGCCGTGGATGGTAACCGACTCCCTGCCGAGGTCTATGGTGAGGTCCTGATTGGAATAGCGGTAATTTAGGAAGTAATCTTTGAAAACATCGGCCTTGTAGCCGAGGCAGAGAATGAACTCCTTTACCCCGAAGGCCGCGTAGGTCTTCATTATGTGCCAGACTATGGGCCGTCCGCCTATCATGACCATCGGCTTTGGCAAAACCTCGGAGAGCTCCCGCAATCTCGTGCCCTTGCCGCCGCAAAGAATCATAGCTTTCATCTTAAGGACCTCGCCGTGAAAACTTTAAAGGTGAATTGGCCTTTGAAAGCCATACCTTAACTCTTTTCGCGCCCTTTCCACAAGGCCAAGGCCCCGAAGGCGGCGAAGGAAAAGAACAAAAGGTGCGCCAAGCCAAGAGCGTAGGGGAGCGCCCCCGGGGAGAAGGAGAATTCCACCGTGGATTCGCCCGCCGGAAGCGCCACGGCCTTGAAGGCCCCCATAGCCTTGGCGACCTTGGCGCTTTGGCCGTTTACGGTGGCCTTCCAGTAGGGCGACCAGGCGTCCTTCCAGAAAAAGAGGGAGGCTCTCTTTGTCTGTATCCGCAGTTTCAGCGAATTGTAGTCCTGCCCAAGGGCCGAAACCGAGAAATCGCCGTTGGCGAGGGCTTGGGGCCTTTCGAAAAACTGGCCGAA
>SRXB01000615.1 GCA_009724975.1 bacterium
TTCCGTCATCTTCCGCGCCGCCGACGCCAAGGGCGGCATAAGCGAACTGACCCTATTGGTGGATGTCAACACCCCGCCGGTATTCACGAGCGAAACGGCTAAAATGGCGATTGTCGGCGACGCTTTCACCCATGCCATTTCCGTAAATGATCCCGACGGCGACGCAATCCTCTTTTCAACCTCAACCACCCTCCTGCCCGGCATGACCTTCAGCGGCGGAGTCCTAAGCTGGACGCCCGCGGCTACCGCCCTCGGGCAGATGCCGATGAACATAACCTTTGTGGCCGATGACCAGCGCGGCGGCGTAGCCACCCAACTCTTCACCCTCACGCTGGACAGAAAGCCTATTTTCACAAGCCCCTCCACCGCCTCCGTGAAGGCCCTTGAAACGCTGAGCCTCAACGTAACCGCAATAGACGACGACGCCGAGGCGGTAACCATAACCGCTGATTCCCTCATATCCGGAATGACCTTCAACGGCTCCGCCCTCACGTGGACACCCTCCATCGGCGATGTCGGCAGCCACTCCGTCACCTTCACCGCCACCGACGCGCGCGGCGGTTTCGCGCAGCAAACCCTCGTGATAACAGTCAACCCGCACCCCAACACCGCGCCCTATTTC
>SRXB01000294.1 GCA_009724975.1 bacterium
GCCTTGGGCTGTTCGGGCTTGGGAGGGGCTTTCCTCACCACTTCCAGCCTGTGCTCGCCCTTCGCGGCGGGCTTTTCGGCCGGTGATTTCTCTTTGGCCGCCTCGGCCTTGGGCTCTTCGGACTTTTTCTCCTGGGCCGCTTCGGCCACAGGGGCAGTCTCGACCTCGTCGGCGTGGGCTGTGTCGGCAAGCTCTTCCGCCGCCGGTTCGGAGGCTACGGCCTCCTCCTCGTGGTGGGGCTCGGCGGTCGGCTCGGCGTGCTTCCTGCGCCTGACCATCAACTTGGGGGCGTCGGCGTCGGCGTCGGCCTCTTTTTTCCCCTTGGTCTTGCCGAGGGCGGCTATGGCCTTGTCCACCTCCGCCTCGTCGACGGGGGAGATGTGGCTTCGCACCTTGCTTCCCAGCTTCTTCAACGCCTCCAAAAGCTCGTTGACGTCAATATCGTGCTGTTTCGCGGCTTCCATAACTCGAACCATAGCCATGTTTCTTGCCTTAATCTATCTTTGCGGGCCTTTTTGAAATTAGGCGCGCTGTATGAACGTTTCCCTTGAGGTTACTGGGCGGCTCCCGCATCGGAGCCGTCGCCGCCGGTGGCCGCTATCAGCTCGGCCTCGTAAATCTTCCGCGCGGCCTTTTGAATCTCCTCCACCTTCTCTTTTTCCATGCCAAGGACGTCGGCCAGAAGGTCGGTGTTGGCGGAGGCGAAGTCGCCCAGGGTGTGGATCTCGATGCGCGGCAACCCCAGAATCTTCATCGGGTCCATGCCGGGGAGCTGCATTATCTTTTTGCGTTCGGCCTCGCGCTTTTTGCTCTCGTCCTCGCTTATGATGTCCAGCTTCCAGTTCATCAGCTTGGCGGCGAGCTTAACGTTCTGGCCGCGTCGGCCAATCGCCAGCGAAAGCTGGTCCTCGGGGACGATTATCGTCATCGAGTGCTGGTCGGCGTCGACGAGCGCGCGGGAGATCTGCGCGGGGCTCAGCGCGTTGGAGGCGTACTGCGCGGGGCTTTCGTCCCAGACGATTATATCGATGCGCTCGCCGCGAAGCTCCTGCATCACGGCGCGCACGCGCGAGCCGCGCATGCCGATGCAGGCGCCCTGGGGGTCCACGTCGCTGTCGTTGCTCATAACCGCTATCTTGGCGCGTTCGCCCGGCTCCCTGGCGCATCCCTTGATCTCGACCACGCCCTCGCGTATCTCAGGCACTTCGGTCTCGAAGAGCTTTTTGACGAACTCGGGGTGGGTGCGGGAGAGGATGAGCTGGGGGCCGCGAGATTCCTTCTGCACTTTGAGCAAAAGGGCGCGGATTCGGTCGCCCTGGCGGTAGCTTTCGCTTCTGATCTGCTCGGTGTAGGGCAAAACGGCGTCGGTGCGGCCAAGGTTGACGATTATGTCGCCCTTCTCCACGCGCTGGACTATGCCGTTTATCACCTCGCCGCGCCGGTCGATGAATTCGGTGTAGATTATGTCGCGCTCGGCCTCGCGCACCTTCTGGATGATGACCTGCTTGGCCACCTGCGCGGTGATGCGGCTCCAGTCGCTGGAATCGACGGGAATGCCCAGCTCGTCGCCGATCTCGCAGTCGGGATCGTATTTCTCGCGGGCTTCCTCAAGGTCGATCTGGGTGTAGGAATCCTCCACCTCCTCGACCACCGTCATGTACTCGTAGATGTTTATCTTGCCCGACTCCTCGTCGAAGTGCGCCTCAAGGGTGCGGTTTCCCAGCTTCCTTCTCGCGGCGGTGACGAGCGCCTGCTCAAGCGCGTCAATGAGGACTTCGCGGTCTATGCCCTTTTCCCTCACGACCTGGTCGATTACACGGCTGATGTCTTTCATCATGGCTTTTCCACTTTAATTTGGCCCCTCAAAAAGGGGATCTTAAAAGGTGATCTCGGGGTCCAGCTTCGCCTCGTCGATGAGATCGAGGTCGATGTGGACCGTTTCTTTCAAATCGGTCAATTCAAGGGCCAGGCGTCCCTCTTCGTCGAGGCCGCGCCCTATTCCCTTGAAGCGTTTTCGCCCGTTGATGGGGTCTTTGGTCTTGACCGCCGTCACCTGCCCCGCAAAGCGTATGAAATCGGCGGGCTTTTTGAGCGGCCTCTTGATCCCGGGCGAGGAGACCTCAAGCGAGTAGCGCGCCGCAATGGGGTCGGCCACCTCAAGGTGCGGCCCGACCTCGCGGCTGATGCGGGTGAGGTCGTCAAGGGTGATGCCGCCCTCGCGGTCGGCCATGACCCGAAGGACAAGCCTGCCCGCCTCGCTCAGGAGCTTGACGTCCACGAGCTCGTACCCCATCTGCTCTATCACGGGGGCCAGCACTGCCTCGGCGGCTTTTTGCGATCTTGCGTAATCCATGTCGTTAAATAAAAAAAGCGGGTTTGAGCCCACTTGTTTAAAGCGTTCGGGAATGTGGGAGGTCTTATAGCAACAAAGGGGGCTGATGTAAAGAGAAAAACCGGCGGTCGGGGGCGGCGGCCAGCGCAGGAAAAGTGAGACGCAACCTTCGGGGCAATAGGAGAAAATCCGACGAGGTAGATCAATATGCCTTCGAGCAAATCAAAATATTCGCGAGCCGCGAGCGAACGCGAGCCTTCGCTAGGTTTTTGTTGAATTAATGGATTTTTTTATTACACCGACGAAATACCACAGGCGTGAGCCTGTGGATGGAAGTACCCGCTGTCTTCCTGTAAACTGGGGGCATGGAATACCGGAAGCAAGCGCACGC
>SRXB01000042.1 GCA_009724975.1 bacterium
GCTTGCCCTCCGGCTTCCGCATCTTGACTACGATTCATTACTCGCGCCAAGTGCAGGAAGCCTACGGGTACTTCCATCCACGGGCATAAGCCCGTGGTATTACGAAGGTGTAATAAAAAAGGGGAGGCGCCAAAAACGCCTCCCCTCATTATACGACCCGAAGGGTTAAATCAACCTACTTTTTGGCGGGGGGCTCGATGCCGAGGCGCTTTGCGCTGTGGTCGCGGCCCATGAAGAAGTTGAGCCACGAGGAGGTCCAGCGAAGGTCGTGATCGACCGGCGGGACGTGGTAGGCGCCTAGCTGGTCTTCGTCGCCGTGGCTTTTGAGGCGCGGGTAGGCGCGCACGTAGATGCACTGCTTCTTGCCGTCGTAGATTTCGCACCAGCCGTTGTAGCTGCCGCCGCAGGGGCCGTTGCGCTGGTTTTTGGGGCACTGGCTCATGGGGCAGATGTAGGCGATGTCGAAAAGGGCGCAGTCGCCGCAGTGCTGGCACTCGTTGGAGACGACCTTCATGAGGTGCTCCACCCTTTCGAAGGGGTGCTCGGCCCAGGATTTGTCGATGGCCTTGGAGAAGGCGCGCATTGGCCCGAAGAGGAGGCCCTTCTTCTCGAACATCGAGTGGTGGGCGAGCTGGAACATCTTGTAGCCGAGGCCGGCGGAGGGGCGCTTGGAGCGGTTGACCGGAGTGGGGGAGTTGAGGCCGGTCTTGGCGTCCTTCTCGAAGTAATACCAGCCATTGGGCTGGGGGAAGTTGAATTCGCCGACGAGGTCCATCCAGTTGGGTGCCAGCTCTTCGCCCTTTGCGATGATCTGCTCGACCTCCTCGTACTTCATGCCGTGGCCGCCGATGTGGACGCCCGCGAAACCCATGCCCTTCATGAAGGCGTACATCTTCGCGGCGCGTTCGAGGCGCTTGGATTTGCCCTTGTCCTCGGCCTCGGCTTCCTTGGCCAGGACGTTTACCATGTCGTTGGTGGCCACGCAGCCCGGAAGTCCGTTTCTGTTCATCAGGCGGGCCGCGCCGAGGGGAAGGAGGTAGATGTTGCCGATGACCGGAACGTGCTCATAGCCGAGGAGCTTGACCATCATGAGCGCTTCCTGGATCTTGCGCACGTCGTAGCCCAGCTGGGTTACGATGAACTGCGCGCCGCTCTCCAGCTTCTTCTTCATCTTGTAATACTGGCCCATCTGCTCGGATTCGAGGGCCTTGAAGGGGCTTACCGCCGCGCCCGCGAAGAAGTGGGCGGGCTTCAGGGTGGTTTTGCCCTTGGGGGTGGGGACCTCAAGGCCCTTGTTGAGGGCGGTGATGAGGTCCAGAAGCTGGGAGGGGTCAAGGTCGAAGACGGGCTTGGAACGGCCCTGGAAGCCGGAGTAGGTGTAGTCGCCGGTCATGATGAGCAGGTTGCGCACGTTGGCGCGCTCCATGCCGTAGAGGAGCGATTCGAGCTGGTTGCGGTTCTTGTCCTTGCAGGTGAAGTGGACAAGGGGCTCGATTCCCATCTTCATAATCTCCACGCCGAGCATTTCGGCGGAGATTGCGGGATTGCCGCCCGGGTTGTCGGTGATGGTCAGGGCGTGTACCTTGCCGCCCTTAACCGCGGCTTCGGCGGAAGAGAAAACCACCTCCTGCGCCGCCTCGAAGGCGCCCCTGCCGGGAACCAGTTCCCAGGTGACGCTGAAGGTGTTCTTGTCGAGTAGGGACTCCTGAAATTTGCTTAACATCTCAGACACGGTGTATCCTCCGCCCGTAATGGTGATGGGTTAGGGAACAATTGCGCGGAAATTATATGGGCCAACGGCCCACAAGTCAATAAATATGAACCGTTGTTTTAACTTCAATAAACATGCGTGGTAAAAGGGGAAAAATCGTTTGGCGCAAAACCTTGTGAAAAAATATCTCCCCCGTTATGCAAAGGCGGAACCGTTTTTCTCTTTTAACTGCGTCCCAAGGCGCGGGCGCATTGCAAGAAGGCTTTAGCGATGACGAAAAAACAAAAGTGGGAGGATATCTCCTTCAAAAGCGGGGAAAACCTCCTCCACGGCCTTTTGAGCCGCCCCGAGGGCAACGGCGGGCAGGACGCGGCTATAATCTGCCACCCGCACCCGCTCTACGGCGGCGATATGGGAAACGGCCTGGTCGTAGCCATGGGCGAGGCCCTCTCGGCACTTGGGATGCCAGTCCTGCGCTTCGATTTTCGGGGGACCGGAAGAAGCGAGGGCGACCACGACGGGGTGGCCGAAGTGGATGATTTGGCCGCCGCCGCCGATTTCCTAAAAAAAACATGCCCCTCCGTCAGCCGCGTTCACCTGGCGGGCTACTCGTGGGGGTTGACGATAGCCCTGGCCCTTGCGGACCGCGAAGGCTCCTTCCCCGACGTTTGCGGCGTCGCCCCGCCGGTCGGATTCATGGACTGCTCTAAACTCGGGGTGGGCGGCTCTTTAAAATATTTCATTTTGGGAACCCGCGACGGCTACGCGCCGCTCCAAAAGGCCAGGGAATGGATTGCAACGAGGGGGGGCGAAGTTTCCTTCGATGTTATTGAGGGTGCGGACCACTTCTTTTTTGGAAAAACCGTTCAAGTCGCTGCGAAAATCAGCGATTTCATCTCGAAAAGAATGATTGGCGCATAATTTGAAACTTGATTTATAATGATTTTGCGTTATTTATTGAGAAGTTAAATTTGATTTGCAGTAAAGATTCGGAGTGTCCATGGCCGTTAAGAAGAAACTCGGCGAAGTGCTTGTTGAAGGCGGGCTAATCACGGAAAACCAGCTTTCGATAGCCCTGCAGAGCCAGAGCACCTGGGGCGGCAAGCTCGGTTCCACCATCGTGAGGATGGGTTTTGCGAAGGAAGAGGATATCCTCTCCATCCTCTCGCGCCAACTCGGCTTTCCCGCTGTGGATTTCAACAAGGTCAAGCTCTCCCTCAAGGCCGTCAAGACCGTCCCCCTGCGCCTTGCCGAGAAATACAACGTAATACCGGTAGCGGTGCGCGAGTCCAACGGCAAAAAACAGATAGTGCTGGTCATGAGCGACCCCATGAACCTCGACGTGATCAGCGAGATAGAGTTCCAGACCGGCTACTCGGTCCACCCTGCCGTGGCCACCGAATCGGCCATCGCCAAGGCGATAGATTTCTACTACAAATCCAGTTCTACCATCGCGGCCGGAATGTTTCCGGAAAAAGTCTCCATGACCCCCATGTCCCGCCAGGAAGAGGAGATGGTGGTTCTCGAACGCGAGGGCGGCCTCTACGACAAGGGAACCTTCGAAGACCTTTCGGCGGACGAGAAGATAATCATTCTCACCCGCATCCTTGAGCGAAAGGGAGTAGTCTCCCGCGGCGAACTCACCGCCGAGATGCGCAAGAAAAAGACTCCCTGACATCCCTTCGCCCCCCCAAGCAAACTCCGGAGCGATAGTTGGACGGCGAAACCCTCGCAATAAGCGGCCTTGAGGTCGCCATCCCCACGCGGGGCGGCTTTCTAAAGGCCGTTCGCGGGGTGGATTTGCGCGTAGGTAAGGGTGAAACGGTCGCTCTGGTGGGCGAATCCGGCTGCGGCAAGACCCTCACGGCCCTCTCCATCCTCTCTTTGGTCCCCAAGCCAGCCAAAATCACTGGCGGAAGCATTTTCCTCGATGGCGTCGACGCCGGAGCCTTGGACAATAACGGCCTTGGCGCTCTTCGCGGGCGCGGGGCCGGAATGGTCTTCCAGGAACCTATGACGAGCCTAAACCCCGTCTTTACCGTGGGTTTCCAGCTTGCCGAAGCTGTCAATCCGCTGGGGAAAATGGCTAAGGGCGAGGTTAGGGCGCGCTCGGTCGAGCTTTTGCGCGAGGTGGGCATCCCCGAGCCGGAAAAGAGGCTCGCCGCCTATCCCCACGAACTCTCCGGCGGCCTTCGCCAGCGCGTGATGATAGCCTGCGCCATTGCCCAAAACCCCCCGCTCGTGATAGCCGACGAACCCACCACCGCGCTTGACGTCACCGTTGAGGCGCAGGTGATGGAGCTTTTCGCCGACCTCGCCCAAAAGCGCAGAATATCGCTCCTGCTGATAACCCACGACCTTGGCGTCGTCGAGCGCTACGCCGACAGGGTTTACGTAATGTATTCCGGGCTTGTGGTGGAGGAGGGGAGCGCCGAGTCGGTTTTCACAAAGCCCGCCCACCCCTATACGAAGGGCCTTTTGCGCTCCATTCCAAGGCGTGGCGAGCCCCTTACCCCCATAAGGGGAACGGTTCCGCCCCTTTGCGGCGAGCTTTCGGCCTGCCCCTTCGCCCCGCGCTGCGATTTCGTCTCCAAAACCTGCCTTGAGGGTGTTCCGCAACTTCTGGAGGGAGAAAACGGGCGCAAGTGCCGTTGCGTGAGGGGTTTCGCCGATGTTTGAGCTAAAGGGGTTGGCGAAATCCTTCCGCGCAGGAAATAAAGAGCTGTGGGCGGTGGACGGCGTAGACCTTTCAGTCGGCGGCGGCCTCACCCACGCCCTTGTGGGCGAATCGGGGTGCGGAAAATCCACCCTTGCGCGGCTGATGGTTAAAATAGAGGAGCCCACCTCCGGCGAAGTGCTTTTCGAGGGGAAAAATTTAAGTTCGCTGACCCGCGACGAGCTCTTCGCCTTCCGCCGCAAGGTTCAGATGGTCTTCCAGGACCCCTACGGCTCCCTGAACCCGCGCATGAGGGTGGGTGAGATAATCGGCGAGCCTCTGGACATCCACAAACTGGCGAAGGGAAAAGAGCGCGAGGAGCGGATAGATTGGCTTTTGGAGCGGGTCGGCCTCCCGAAAGAGGCCAAAAGCCGTTACCCGAGGGAGTTTTCCGGCGGCCAGCGCCAGCGCGTAAGCATCGCCAGGGCCCTTGCGGTTTCGCCCTCGCTCATAGTAGCCGACGAACCCCTCTCGGCCCTCGACGTCTCGGTGCAGGCGCAGATTCTCACCCTGCTGGACGACCTTAAGCGCGGCGAAAACCTCTCTTACCTCCTAATAAGCCACGACCTGCGGGTAGTTGAGTATATCTCCGACCGTGTCACCGTGATGTACCTTGGCAAGGTCATGGAGAACGGCCCCACGGCAAGGGTTTTCTCCTCGCCCGCGCACCCTTACACCAAGGCTTTGCTGGATACGGTCCAAAAGGGTGGGTCTTTCCGCATAAAAGGCGATACGCCAAGCCCCATCGCGCGTCCAAAGGGTTGCAGGTTCGCGCCGCGTTGTCCGCTGGCGCGGGGAAGATGCAATGAGGAGGAGCCAGACCTTCAAAACGGCGATACCGTGGCGGCAAGGTGCCATTTCCCCCTCTCTTAAAAGCGTCATCCCCACTTGCCAAGGCGCGAAACCGTACTTATATAAGTAAAAACACCCAAAAAAGGAGAAAAGATATTGTTCCCGATGCTTTTTGATCCGCTCTACATGGCTTTCTGGCTGCCCGGTCTGGCCATCGCCCTGATTGCACAAATCTGGGTGAAGACCTCCTTCTCAAAGTATAGCGGCGTTGAGAACAGACGGCGCATAAGCGGCGCGCAGGCCGCCCGCATGATTCTGGACAGGGAGGGCCTTTCGCAAGTCAGAATCGAGATGGCCCACGGCTTTCTCGGCGACCACTACGACCCGTCGCAGAAGGTCCTTCGCCTCTCCGAGGAGGTTTATTCGGGCATGACGCTCGCCTCGGTGGGGGTTGCCGCGCACGAGGCGGGCCACGCGGTGCAGGACGCCGCCGGTTACGCCCCCATGAAGGCCAGGGCGGGGCTGGTCCCGCTGGTGAGCCTTGGCTCCTACCTCGCTTTTCCCCTCCTGATGCTGGGAATGTTCATAAAGGCGGCGGGGCTGATGCAGCTTGGCGTCTTTCTCTTCGCCGGAGTGGTCCTCTTTCAGGTGGTCACCCTGCCGGTTGAGTTCAATGCCTCTAGCCGCGCGATGGCGGCCCTTTCGGGCGCGGGCATTTTGACCGACGAAGAGGAGCTTGGCGGAGCGAGGGCGGTTTTGACCGCCGCCGCCATGACCTATGTGGCCGCCGCCATAAGCTCGGCGCTGCAACTTGTTTATTTTCTGCTCCGTTCGGGGATGCTGGGCGGTTCCCGCGACGACTAAGGCTCTTTGATGCAAATGAAAAAGGCCGGTCCCCTTAGGGATCGGCCTTTTTTTGTTTCGCCAGGGCCTTTTTTTACAGGCCGTGCTTGAAGAACTCGATGAAGAAGCCGGGTATTATGCCGACGGTGAGGATGGCGGCTATGAAAAGGACTCCGAGTGCCTTTGCGCCCAGCGATATCTCCACCGCTTCGCCCTCTTCCGCCTCGGGGTCGGGGGTGTAGGCGGCGCGGACCATCTTCAGGTAGTAGTAAATCGCTATGGCGGTGTTGAGCGCGCCGATTATGACCAGCCACATCTGCTTGGCCTCGAAGGCCGAGGTGAGGACGAAGAGTTTTCCGGCGAAGCCCGCCATCGGCGGTATTCCGGCGAGGCCGAAGGCTCCGGCGGCAAGGGTGAAGGCCAGAAGGGGCGAGCGCTTGTGGAGGCCGCGAAGGTCTTCCAGGGTGACGTTTCCGCCTTCTTTTGAAAGGCTGTTTATAACGAAGAAGAGGGCGAGGTTCATGATGAGGTAGCCGCTTACGTAGTAGGTGGCGGCGGCCTGCCCGCTTACGGAGTTTGAGAGTATGCCCGCCATCATGTAGCCGGCGTGCGAGATGGAGGAGAAGGCCAGGAGGCGCTTAAGGTCGGTTTGCGCGAGGGCCGCGAGGTTCCCGTAGAACATCGAGAAGGCGGCCAGCACCACAAGAAGGAAGGTGAACTGCTCGGTTCCGCCGCCGATGGCGATAAGCCTTATCATCACCGCCACCGCGCCCACCTTGGGCAGGGTGGCCACGATTGCCGTGGTTTCGTTGGAGGCGCCCTGGTAGACGTCGGGAGTCCACAGGTGGAAGGGGAAGAGCGCCAGCTTGAAGAAGAAGGAGCCAAAGAGCATCGCAAGGGCGATGAGCCCCATCGGCTCGGTCGCTATGGCGGGATAGACCTTGTAGAGGGTGGCTAGGCTTGTGGTGTGGGCGAGGCCGTAGAGGTAGCTCATGCCGAAAAGGCTCACGCCGGAGGCCACCGCGCCGAAAAGTACGTATTTTATCGCCGATTCCACCTGCGTGTGGTTTTGGTTGTCTTTGCGCAGGGGGACGAGGATGTAGAGCGAGTAGGAGGAGACTTCAAGGGCTATGTAGAGGGTGAGGAGGTCCATGGCGCTTACCATGAAGGTGAGGCCGAGGACGGAGATGGTGAGGAAAAGGTAGTATTCGGCGGAGTATTCCTCTTCGACTCCCTTGAGTTTGCCGCCAAGGGCCACCGCGAGGAAGAAGCCCACCGAGATGAGGACTTTGAAGGACTGCGAGAAGATGTCGATGCGGTAGGTGCCTTCGAAAAGCTCGCCGTGGGAACCAAGGGCGAGTAGCGAGGAGAGGACCGCGCCGAAAGAGAGGACCAGCATCGCTTTTCGGGGCGAGCACCCCTTGTCGCAGGCGATGGAGGCGAGAAAGGCGACGAGCGCCACTACCGCCAGATATATTTCATGTCCCAAAGCCATGAGTCTTAAACTCCCAATAGCTGGTTAGTCAAATCAATGGCCCGCCGGAG
The DNA here is from genome assembly GCA_009724975.1 of bacterium. Taxonomy (GTDB): domain Bacteria; phylum Desulfobacterota; class Deferrisomatia; order Deferrisomatales; family BM512; genus SCTA01. The sequence goes on from SRXB01000042.1 coordinate 7,608, forward strand.
CGTGGCCGGAGGGTTGTTCGCCGTGAGGGGAGGCGCTTTTTGTATTTTGTTCTTCGCCGTGCGAGGGGGCCGCGCCGCTGGCGGGAGCCGCGCCGTGGCCGCCGCCAAAGCCTATGCCCGCCATGAAGCCGTTGAAGCCGGGGGCGGGAAGGGCCGCGACCGCTTCTTCGGAGGTGGCTTGCTTTATGACGTGGTTTACCGATACTTCAATCGCGCCGATGAAGGGTTTGGGCGCGAGACCGATGAAGACGACGAAGAAGGCGAGGAAGGCGAGGGTGAGGAATTCGCGCAGGTTCACGTCGAAGAAGTGGTGGGCGTGGCCGCCGTGTCCGTCGCCGTGGTCGTGGTGGCCGTGTCCGTCGTCCTTGTCCCAGATTATTTTTTGCAGGAGCCTGAGCATGTAGGTGGCGGCCAAAAGCGCGCCGGGTATGGCGAGGGCCGCTATGAGTTTGTTTTGCTCGAAGGCGCCGATGAGGACCAGAAGCTCGCCGACGAAGGAGTTGGTGCCCGGAAAGCCGAGGGAGGAGAGCGAGAAGAGCCCCAGGAAGGTCACGTAGACCGGCATGAAGGAGCCGATGGCGGAGTTGTCTTTTATCTGCCTTGAGTGGCTGCGCTCGTAGATTATGCCGATGCAGATAAAGAGTGCGCCGGTGGTGACGCCGTGGTTTATCATCTGCATTATCGACCCCTGAATGCCCGGGGCGTTCAAAAGGAAGATGCCGAGGGTGACGAAGCCCATGTGGCCGACGGAGGAGTAGGCGATGAGCTTTTTGATGTCTTTTTGGCCCAGCGCTATGAAGCCGCCGTAGAGTATGGAGAGTATCGAGCCCCAGAGGAAGACGGGGGCCAGGTACATGGTGGCGGCGGGGGTTATCGGCAGGCAGAAGCGCAGGAAGCCGTAGGTTCCCATCTTCAGGAGGACAGCCGCCAGTATGACTGAGCCCGCGGTGGGGGCCTCGACGTGGGCGGCAGGCAGCCATGTGTGGAAGGGGAACATCGGCACCTTGATGGCGAAGGCCAGCGCGAAGGCGAGGAAGACCCAGAACTGGAAGGCGAAGGAGTAGCCCTTTTCCATCAGTTCGGGGACGAAGAAGGTTCCGGCTTGCAGGTAGAGGGCGATTATCGCCACCAGCAGCATTACGGAGCCAGCCAGGGTGTAGAGGAAGAACTTGAGCGAGGCGTAGGCCTTGTTGTCGCCGCCCCATACCGCTATGAGCAGGTACATGGGGATGAGCATCGCTTCCCAGAAGACGTAGAAGAGGACGAGGTCCAGCGCGCAGAAGACGCCTATCATCGCGCCTTCCATGATGAGGAGGGCGAAGACGAACTCTTTGGTGCGCTTTTCGATGTATTTCCATGAGCAGAGCACGCAAAGGGGCATGACGAAGGTGGTGAGCATCACCAGAAGGATGCTTATGCCGTCCACGCCGAGGGCGTATTGCATCTTGAAGGCGTCGACCCAGCCGGAAAGCTCGTGGAACTGGAACTTTGCCGTGGTGGTGTCGAAGTTGGAGAAAAGAGGGATGGATATGGCGGCTTCGAGGGCCATTACGGCGAAAGCCCACGATTTGAGGACCTTGTCGCCCTTCAGAAAGAGCGCGCCGAGCGCCCCGATGAAGGGGAGGAAGACGAGGATGCTCAGAATCGGATATCCGAGGCTTTGATCAGCGAAGAAACCGTTCATTTTTCGTCAGTTCCTTTAAATGTTCGCGGCCAGGAGTATGGCAAGGAAAAGGGCCGCGACCGCTATCGCCATGTATTGCTGCAATTTGCCTGTCTGCGCGTGGCGGACCTCTTCGCCCGTCTCGCGCACCTTCACCGCCAGGCCGTCGACCACGCCGTCTATCGCTCCCACGTCGAATTTCGAGGTGGCGGAAGCCATTGTGAGGGCGGTTTTGAAGCCTGCGCGCTTGTAGAGTTCTCCCACCCAGTCATTGGCGGGTGATAGGTATTTGGCGAAGAGGGCCACTATGCCCGCGATTGGCTTGCGGTAGAAGAAATCGAGGTCGAGGTTGAGTTTGGGCTTGGGTTTCATGAGCTTGCGAAGCAGGTAGAAGCCAAGCGCCGTGTAGGCGAGTATCTGCACCGATTCCGCCAGGTGGTAGGAGGTGTAGGGGTGGTATTCGGCGTCGAAGGGCAGCATGTTGTAGAGCCAGTCGGGGAAGACGCCTATGAAGATGCAGAAGAAGGCGGCGATGGCCATCGCCACTATCATGTTTTTGGGCGGGTCTTTGCATTCGCGCCCCGAATCTTCGCCGAACCAGATGAAGTAGGGGAGCTTTATGCCGACCGAGAGGAAGGTTCCCACCGAGGCCAGCAGCAGCACCAGCATGAGGCCTACTTGGTGGGCTTCGCCCGCGCCGGTGACTATCATGGATTTGGAGACGAAGCCGCTGGTGAGGGGGAAGCCGGAGATGGAGATGCCGCCGATTACGGTGAAGAGCATCGCCAGCGGCATTCTCTTGTAGAGGCCGCCAAGTTCGTTGAGGTTGGCGGTTCCGGCCATTTCGAGGACCGCGCCCACTCCCATGAAGAGGAGGGCCTTGTAGAGGATGTGGGCGTAGGCGTGGGCGACCGCGCCGTTTAGCGCCAGCGCCGTTCCGATGCCGATGCCGCACACCATGTAGCCCACCTGGCTTATGATGTGGTAGGCGAGGATTCTCCTGCCGTTGTTTTCGATTACCGCGTAGCCGACGCCGTAGAGGGTCATGAGGGCGCCCATGTAGGCAAGTATCTCAAAGCCCGCGAAGCCGCGCATGAGTACGTAGACGGCGGTTTTGGTTGTGAAGGCGCACATGAAGACCGCGCCGGTGACGGTGGCTTCGGGGTAGGCGTCGGGGAGCCAGGCGTGGAGGCCCACGACGGCGGAGTTGAGCGCGAAGCCCGCCATGATGAGGTATTCGGCGACGCCCGCGGTGGCGGGGTCGATGGGGTCGAAGAAGATGGAGTGGGTGTTCTGGTAGCGCAGGAATATGCCCGCCAGAAGGACCAGCCCGCCGAAGGTGTGCATGAGCAGGTAGCGAAAGCCCGCAGCCGTGGAGACGGGGTTTCGGCGAGCCCACACGAGGAAGGTGGAGGCGAAGGCCATCAACTCCCACCAGCAAAAGAGGGTGAGGTAGTCGCCAGAAAGGGTGGTTCCGAGCGAACCGGCCACGTAGAGAAAGCCTGCGGCGTGCTGCATCGGGTCGTCGACGTGGAGGGCGTAGATGGCGCCTATTATCGCCATGAGGGTGAAGACGTGGAGGAAGACTAAGCTCATCTTGTCTATCCTCGACGTTATTATCTCCATTCCCATGTAGTGGGAGACGCCGTAGCTGCCTGGCTCCATGCCGTACATGGTGGTGACCATGTAAAAGGCGGCCAGCGGTGTGGCGACGAGGACTATTTTCCGCGGAAGCCCTTTAAGGAGTACCGCCAGAAAAGCCCCGATTATCATAATTACTGCCGGGTGGAGGTAGAACATCGCTTATTCCTCCCCCTTCTCGTTCTTGGAGTAAAAATCGGTGGGCTGCATGATGAAGAGGTGGCCGAGCCCCTTGCAGAACTTGGTCATGAGAAGGCAACCGACCAGCCCGAAGAAGGACCAGAAGCCGATTATCTTGTCGCCGATGAAGTGCGGGGCGTGGCGCACCGCGAGCGAATCGAGAAGGATCGCGCCGCCGAGTATGGAGATGAAGATCGCCATCAGAAGGCGCGGCTTTTTGCGAAGGTAGGTTATGGAATCGACGATGGCGCTCATTTGACCACCTCAATCAGGCTTAGCCACAGTTCCGGGTAAAAACCGAAGATTACAGAGAGTACCGCCGTGAGGCACAGGGGCAC
>SRXB01000295.1 GCA_009724975.1 bacterium
CCAGATTTTGTCGCACCCACGGTCGCCGCGGTTCGATTGCCATATCAGCTTTTTTGAGTCCCAGCTGAAATAGGCCTCGCCGTTGTCGCCCTCGTCGGTCAGCTTTACGATGTTTTTCAGGTGTTTTTCCGCAGGGTTGTCGAGGCTGGGGGCCTCGGCGGCAAAGGCGGCGGTGGAAAAAACTGCGACAAAAAGCGCGGCTTTAATCTTCATGGGCAATCCCCTGTGAAATTTGGTTTTCGGCGATTATAGCACGAAGGGGAGGCGGGTTTAATTCACTCTTCTTCGCTTTCGCCGATTGCCTGGCATTCACGGTGAAATTGCAGGGCCGCGAAGGCCGTTGTCAGCAGGCCGAAATATAAAAGCGGGGGCGCGAGGCCCCGTGGATAGGGGTCGAGAGCCGAAAGGATCGCGATGAGGAGGGCTGTTGAGATGAGGGCGATTGCGAGGGCGAATTTTGGGGAGCCGCGGCGGCGGTATTCTTATCCGATTTTTTTCAGGGGAGGGAAGGCGGCGCAAAGGAGCGAAAAAATCGCCAGAAGGGGGGCGCACGCCACCCGTGCCAAGGCCTTGGCAAGCCTGAACAACGCGTTTGTATCTTCCGCCCCCATAGCCGAACCCAAGGCCCTTTAAAATCGGGCCACAAGGCACACGCCATAAGCACTGCGAATCAAAAAACTTTTTTGTTGCGGTGTCGGCGGGGAAAATTTCGCGATTCCGTGACCGCAGACGGGAAAAACCTTTTGAGAGAGCCCTTTTAAAATTTGAAGATAGACGCTTGACATAAAGCGCCTCATCAAATATATTCCCCGTTCTTCTAAGGACCACGCCCCCAAAATGGGGTTTTCGGAGGATTTGATCATGTACGCAGTAGTGCGAACCGGCGGAAAGCAGTACGTCGTAACCGAAGGCGACGTTTTCAAGGCTGAGAAGCTTGCCGGCGAAGTTGGCGAGAAAATTGTTTTCGACGATATCCTGCTCGTCTCCAAGGAGGGCGACCTCAAGGTCGGCTCCCCCGTTGTCTCCGGCGCGAAAGTGACCGGCACCATCGTCGAGCAGGACAGGGGCAAAAAGATAATCGTATTCAAAATGAAGCGCCGCAAGGGTTTCAGGAAGAAGATAGGCCACCGCCAGTATTACACCGGCATCAAGGTGGAATCTATCCAGGCGTAAAGGAGAGTACCCATGGCTCATAAAAAAGCGGGCGGCAGCTCAAGAAACGGCAGAGATTCAGCTGGGCAAAGGCGCGGCGTCAAGCGTTACGGCGGACAGGCCGTACTCGCGGGCAACATCCTCGTCCGCCAGCTCGGCACCAAGATAAAGGCCGGCAAGAACGTCGGCGTTGGCACCGACTACACCCTCTTCGCCCTTGTCGACGGAGTTGTGGAGTACCAGACCAAGGGGCGCGACCAGCGCACCTACGTCTCGGTCGCCCCTATCGCGGAGGTTGCCTCTTAAGGGCAAACCCCCGGGGAAAATAAAGCCATTCGGCCCGGACGGGAAAGCCCTCCGGGCCGTTTTGCGTTTTAGGGGCCGCGCTGGCCAACAAGCTCCTGATTTTTAATAAAATTTCCTGTATAATCCCTAAACTTGCGTCAAGCGGCCCGAAAAAGGATGCCATGCGTTTCGTAGATGAAGTAGAACTTTTGCTGATCTCCGGCAAGGGGGGACGGGGAGCCGTCTCCTTCCGCAGGGAGAAATTCGTCCCTCGCGGGGGGCCCGACGGCGGCGACGGCGGCGACGGCGGCTCCATAGTGCTGGTGGGCGATTCGGGAATGCAAAGCCTCCTGGACTTCAAACACCTCAAAACCATCCGCGCCTCCGACGGCGAAGCCGGCATGAGTACAAATAAAGACGGCAAGAACGGGCAGGACCAGGTGATAAGGGTTCCGGTCGGCACGATGGTCTTCGACGCCGAAACCGGCGACCTTCTGGCCGACGTCACCGCGCGCGGCGAGCGCATAGAGCTTCTTCCGGGGGGCAAAGGTGGCCGTGGCAACTCCCGCTTCGCCACCTCAACCAACCGCGTACCCACCTACGCCCAGCCCGGCCTTCCGGGGATAGAGCTTAGGGCTCGCCTTGAGCTCAAGCTCATGGCCGACGTGGGCCTTCTGGGCTTTCCGAACGCCGGAAAATCCACCCTCATCTCCTGCATAAGCGCCGCGAGGCCCAAAATAGCCGATTACCCCTTCACCACCCTCGTCCCCAACCTCGGAGTGGTCCCCTACGGGGAAAATTCCTTCGTCGTCGCCGACATACCCGGAATAATCGAAGGGGCGAGCGAGGGGGTGGGGCTCGGGATAAAATTTTTAAAGCACGTCGAGCGCACCAGGATTCTCTTGCACCTCGTGGACTTCTCGGACGGTTCCGACCCCGTCGGCAAATACCTCGCCCTCAGGAAAGAGCTCTCCTCCTTCAGCGAAGAGCTGGCCCAAAAGCCGGAGCGCGTAGTGATAACCAAGTGCGACGTGACGGAAGTGCGCGAAGCCCTGCCGGAAATCAGGAAGCGCTTCAAAAAAGAGGCCAAGGTGAAGGAGGTCTGGGCGATATCGTCCGTAATCGGCGAGGGCCTTGAGGAGCTGGTGCGAAAGACCGGCGAGCTGGTGATGGAGCTTCGCGGGGAGGACGAGGGGGAATGAGCCAGAACCCGCTTTCAGGCGCCAGGCGCGTGGTCATAAAACTCGGAAGCCAGGTTCTCACCGACGAGAACATGAACCTT
>SRXB01000296.1 GCA_009724975.1 bacterium
ATGAAGAAGGACGAGATAAGCGGCGTTGTCGAGACCGAGTTCGGCTACCACATAATAAAGCTGACCGACAGGAAAGATTCCTCGATGGTTCCTTACGAGGAGGTCAAGCCCCAGATACTCGATTTCCTCAGCAAGGGGCTTTTGCAAAAAGCCGTCGAGGCGAAAATAAAGGATTTGAGGGCGCAGGCCAAGGTGGATTACGTGAGCAAGCACCTTTAGGTCGGCGGTGCGTCGCCGGTTCGGGTTAAAAGGGGGCCGCTTCCCAGAGGAAGCGGCCCTTGTCTTTTTTTAAATTTCAATGTGAAGGCTAATAAAAAAGGGCCGCCCATTCGGGCGGCCCTTTTTGGCTTTTATAATGGCGATATTACTTGAGGGCGTCCTTGAAGCCCTTGCCCGCGGTGAAACGGGGGGCTTTGGAGGCCGCGATCTTGATTTCCTTGCCAGTCTGGGGATTTCTTCCCTTGCGGGCCTTGCGCTTGGCTACCGAGAAGGTGCCGAAGCCGGTGAGGGTGACCTTGTCGCCCTTCTTGAGGGCGGTGCCGATGGCGTCGGTGAAGGCGGCGACGAGGGCCTCGGCGTCCTTTACCTTGAGGTCGGCGGCGGCGCTAATCTTGGAGATGAGTTCAGCCTTGTTCATAATTCCCCTCCTGAAAGGAAATGTTGTGAAGTTTTTAAGTGGCTTGCCAAAATGGATTTTCAGTGGAATTTATCCTCATTTGAAAGGTTTGACAAGAGGGAAAGGAGGATTTTTGGCTGTTTTTCAAGGATTTTTAGGCGCGGGCGAACCGGATCGCGCAACCTTCAGGGCGAAAAAGGCCGCCCTTGTGGCACTTGCGTTGTCCCCGCCTGAGTTCAGTTTCACCGCCACCCGTTCAAGGGAGGCGAGGTCGTCGATGTCCTCAAGTTCTTCCAGCAGCGTTGCCCGTAGGGCGCGGTTTGTCGCGTTTCCCAGCAGAACCTTCAGCGTGTCGGGCGAGGACCAGGGCACTCCCTCAAATATTTCGCCGAAAAACCCCGCCATGCCGAGGGCGCAAAAGCCGCCGTCCGGAGAGGGGATTGCCGATATGTCGGAATTTTTAAGCGGGTTGAAAAGTTCTTTTATGTGTTTATGCGTCATCAGCGGGCAATCCGCGCCGATGACCGCGGCGCGGCGGGCCCCTTCGCCGAAGGAGTGCCGGAGGGCGGCTTTTATGCGGTCGCCCAAGTCGCCGGAAGGTTGGCGCATCACCCTTTGGCCGGCAAGAAGCTCCCCAAAGGTTTCGGCCTCGCCCTCTATCCACCAGAGCGCGGGGATTTGGGAGAGGGCGGCGGCGCGGGCGGTGTCGGAGAGCATGGCGCGGTAGAGCAAGAGCGCCTTTTCTTCTCCGATTTGGGCGGCGAGGCGCGTTTTGACCTTTCCTTTTTGGGGCGCTTTGGCGAGTATGCAAAGTGCGTCGGGCATTTTAAACCTCGCTATTGGTTTTTCGGCGATGAGAGGATTATCGGGGAGTAGCGATGCCAAGTAAAGGGGCCGCAAAAGAGGAGAGCGCGAAGATTGCGAGGGCCTTCGGCGTGGTTTCAGCCGCCACCGGCGCCTCCCGCGTCTTCGGTCTTCTGCGTGATTCCCTTACCGCCGCGCTTTTCGGGGCTAGCGGGGTGATGGACGCCTTTTTCGTCGCATATCGCCTGCCCAACCTCTTTCGCGCCCTGCTCGCCGAGGGTACTCTCACCACCTCTTTTGTGCCCGTCTATTCCGAGGTTCTGGAAAAAGAGGGCGAGGAGGCCGCCGGAAAGCTGGGGAGGGTCGCTTTCACCGCCCTTTTCCTCTTCCTGTGCCTCTTTGTGGCGCTTGGGGTCGTTTTCGCGCCATTTGTAATAAAGCTGATGGGGATGGGGTTTTACGATTCACCCGAGAAGTTCTCCCTCACGGTAACCTTGTCGCGCTGGCTCTTTCCCTTCATCGGCATGGCCTCTCTTACCGCGCTGGCGGGGGGCATTTTGAACGCCCGGGGGATTTTCCTCTACCCGGCGCTCGCTCCGGTGACGCTGAACGCCGTGATAATAGCTGTTACGTGGCTCTTTTACTCCGCGACCAACCCGCCGGTACTGGCGCTTGCCCTTGGGGTGCTTGCCGGAGGGACCGCGCAGTTCGTCTTGCAGCTTTTTCCCCTTCGCTCCACCGGCTTTCGTTTTTACCCCGATTTCGATTTTGGATGCGCGCACCTCAAAAAGATAATACTGCTGGCGGGCCCCTCGATTTTCGGGGTCGCCGTCTACCAGATAAACATCCTCGTCTCCACCCTCATCTCCACGTGGCTCCCCGAGGGGTCGGTTTCCTACTTGTATTACGCCGAAAGGCTTTTCCAGCTGCCGCTGGGGGTCTTCGCCGTCTCGGTGGGGGTAGCTAGCCTGCCAAGCCTCGGGCGGCTGGCGGCGCGAGGCGAGATGGAGGCTTTTCGCCACACCCTCGGCCATTCGATGAGGATGATAATCTTCATAGTCCTTCCCGCCTCGGTTGGCCTTTACGCCATATCGTCGCCCCTGGTGAGCCTTTTGTTCCAGCGTGGGCTCTTCACCGCGTCGATGGCCGAAGATACCGCCGTGGTCCTGCGCTTTTACTCCGTCTCCATGGCCCCGATAGCCCTTTGCCGTGTCTACGCGCAGGGGTTTTACGCACTGAAAGACACAAAAACCCCGGTCATCGGCGCTTTTTTATCTTTCCTCGC
>SRXB01000297.1 GCA_009724975.1 bacterium
GTCTTCCCCGGGCTCCAGGGCGGCCCGCTGGTCCACACCATAGCCGCCAAGGCGGTGGCCTTCAAGGAGGCGATGAGCCCGGCTTTCAGGGAATACGGCTCCCGCATCGCGCAAAACGCCGCCCGCATGGCCGAAGGGTTCAAGAAGGCGGGCTTCGACGTCGTCAGCGGCGGCACCGACAACCATCTCTTTCTCCTGGACCTCTCCTCCAAAGGGATAACCGGCTCTGACGCCGAGAAATCGCTCGACAGGGCAGGGATAACCGTCAACAAGAACGCCGTACCCTACGACAAGCTCCCTCCGGCGGTCACCAGCGGCATACGCATCGGCACCCCCATCGTCACCACAAGGGGAATGGGAGCCGACGAGATGGACAAGATAGTCTCGATGATGGTGCAGGTACTCCAGAACGTCGGCGACGCGGCCACCGAGGCCCGTATCCGCTCCGAGGTCGCGGACCTTTGCCGCAAGTTCCCCTTCTACGAATATCTGCTTAGCCATAGCCGCATCTGCTAGGGTGGAGGAAGGGAACGTGGCTCGCCCCTCGTGGAATGAATACTTCGCCGAGATAACGGCGCTGGTGGCGATGCGCTCCACCTGCACCCGCCGCAAGGTGGGAGCCATACTCGTGCGCGACAAGCGCATCCTCGCCACCGGCTACAACGGCGCGCCCTCCGGCGTCTCCCACTGCATAGACGTCGGCTGCCTGCGCGACCAGCTCAAAATCCCCTCCGGCCAGCGCCACGAGCTTTGCCGCGGCCTCCACGCCGAGCAAAACGCCCTCATACAGGGAGCCCGCTACGGGGTGGCGATGGACGGGGCCGACCTTTACTGCACCACCCTTCCCTGCATCATCTGCACGAAGATGATAATAAACGCGGGGATAAAGCGGGTCTACTACAAGGAAGGGTACGCGGACGACCTGAGCCTCGGGATGATGGAAGAGGCTAAAATAGAGCTTATCCGCCTTTGATTTTTAAAGTGCTCCCCCGAGGGGGAACGGGAGGTGAACGGTGCGTTGCCCATATTGCTCCGAAAACCAAGACAGGGTCATAGATTCGCGCACCGCCAAGGAAGGCGACGTAATACGCAGAAGGCGCGAGTGCGAACTTTGCAACCGTCGCTTCACCACCTATGAGCGCGTCGAGGAGATAATGCCCCTGCTCGTCAAAAAAGACGGGTCGCGGGAACCCTACGACCGCATGAAAGTCGTCGCTGGGCTTCAGAAAGCCTGCGAAAAGAGGCCGATCTCCGCCCAGACCATCCAGGAGATCGCCGACCGCATAGAGCACGAGATACAGGAAAAGGGCGCGCGCGAGGTGGAGACCCGCGAGGTCGGCGAGGCCGTCATGAAAGAGCTTCGCAACCTCGACGGAGTGGCCTACGTCCGTTTCGCCTCCGTTTACCGCGACTTTCGGGACCTGGACGAGTTCATGACCACCCTTCGGGACCTCCTTAAATAGCGATGGCAAGCGACGCCGACCGCCTTTTGATGTCGGCGGCGCTCTCGCTCGCCGCGCGGGGAGTCGGTAAGACCTCGCCGAACCCCGCCGTCGGCTCGATAATCGCAAAAGAAGGACAAATAGTCGGGCGCGGCTGGCACAAGGGCGCGGGGTTGCCCCACGCCGAGGCCGAGGCGCTTTCCCAGGCCGGCGAAAAAGCCCGTGGCTCCACCGCTTATGTCACCCTTGAGCCCTGCTCGCACTTCGGGCGCACCCCGCCCTGCGCCGACGCGCTCATCGCCGCCGGAGTAAGGCGAGTGGTGGCCGCGATGGAGGATCCCAACCCGATAGTGGCCGGAAAGGGTTTCGGCAAACTTCGGGCGGCGGGGATAGAGGTCGAGACAGGCGTGATGGCGCGGGAGGCGGCCCTCCTGAACGAAGGCTTTTGCCTTTCGGTCGTAAAAAAGCGTCCCTTCGTCCATTTGAAGCTCGCCGCCACCCTCGACGGCAAAATCGCCTCCAGAACCGGCGATTCCAAGTGGATTACGGGGGAAAAGGCGAGGGAGTCCGTTCACCGCCTCCGTCAAAGGTGCGGCGCGGTGATGGCTGGAGTCGGCACAGCCAACGCCGACGACCCGGAGCTGAACGCGAGGCTGGGCGGCGAAAGTTTTGAGACTTTGCGCTTCATTCTTGACCGCGATCTTCGCCTCTCGCCGGAAAAGAAGCTGGCGCGCCCGCCACTCTCGGCCTTCACCACGGTTTTTTGCTCCGCCGGCGCTTCGCCCGAGCGCGAAGAGCGGTTAAGGGGCCAGGGAGTCAAGGTCGTGAGGACCGGCGAGGGCGATAAGATGGATTTGAAGGCCGTTTTGGCCCACATCCACTCCCTTGGCCGGATGGAGCTCCTCCTTGAGGGGGGGGCGCGGGCCGCTTACGAGTTTTTGAGGGCTGGACTTGTGGACCGCTGCCATTTTTTCTATTCGCCGCGCCTTTTGTGCGGCGAGGGAAAGCCGATGCTCAGCGGCGCAGGGCCAGAAAAAATTGCCGACGCCCTGAGGCTTTCCGAGGTCGAAAGCTCTTTGGTAGGCGAAGACCTTTACCTGACCGGCAGGATATTCGGGGAGGGGGAGTGATGTTCACCGGAATAGTAGCCGACGTTGGGGAGATGGTGTCGTCGCGGAATCTGGGGGCAGGGACGCGCCTGAGGTTTTCCACCGCGCTCGATGCGTCAGATTTCGCACTTGGCGAATCAATCGCGGTCAAC
>SRXB01000616.1 GCA_009724975.1 bacterium
GCTATCAGCGCCAGCGGCGCGCCGCCGCCTATCTCGACCGGCCCGATTTTGACCTTTTTGGACTTCAACTCAGCAGGCTCCCCTCTTCTTTTTGTATTCGATGCTAGCCTTTATGAAATCGCGGAAAAGCGGGTGCGGGTCCATCGGGCGCGATTTGAACTCGGGGTGGAACTGACAGCCCACGAACCACGGGTGGCCGGGGATTTCCACCATCTCGACGAGGGTGCCGTCGGGCGAGAGGCCGGAGAGGACTAGCCCCTTTTCCTGCAACTTGTCGCGGTAGGCGTTGTTGACCTCGTAGCGGTGGCGGTGGCGTTCGCTTATCTCTTTGGAGCCGTAAGCCTCAAAGGCTTTGGTGCCCTCAAGGACGCGACAGGGGTAGGCGCCAAGCCTCATCGTACCCCCAAGGTTCTCAATCCCCACCTGCTCGGCCATCATGGCGATGACGGGGTGCGGGCACTCGGGGTCGAACTCCGAGGAGTTGGCGTTTTTCAGGCCGCAGACGTTGCGTGCGTATTCCACCACCGCGAGCTGCATGCCAAGGCATATCCCGAAGAAGGGAATCTTCTTTTTGCGGGCGTAGGCTATGGCCTTTATCTTGCCCTCGGTCCC
>SRXB01000298.1 GCA_009724975.1 bacterium
ACCCTGCCGGAAAGCTCAATCGCGCCGCCAATTTCAATGCCGCTTTCGGCGGCTCTTCCCGCAAGCGAGGTATCGACGTCGCAAAGGGTGACCTCCCACCCCGCCGACGCAAGCGCCGCGGAAAGAGTAAGACCAACCGGCCCCGCGCCTATTACCCCAACCCTCTTGAATCTAAAGCCGCTTTCCATCCTTTAGCTCCCCGACTCTGAATCAAGCGCACCGAAAGCCTTCGCGTCCAGAATCTGCGCGCCGCCCTCGCGCAAAATCCTCACACCCTCCTCGTGCTGGCGAAAGCGAAATATCATCACCGCCCCCGCTCCGGAAAAACCGGCGAAAGCGTACATGAACTCCACGTCCACGTGGCGCTGGAAGAGCTTTTCCAAAAGGGCCGCCAGACTCCCCGGGACATCCGGAACCAGAACCGCCGCCACATCGTCAATCTTGGCCGGCCAGTGCTTTTCCATTGCGATGCGCCGCGCCTTGGCCATATCCGAAACAATCAGCCGAAGCACCCCGAAACCGGATGACTCGGCCAGGCTCAGGGCCTTTAAATTGATCCCCGCGTCGCCGAAGGCCCGCGTAACCTCGAAAAGCCTTCCTGGCGCGTTCTCAAGGAAAATTGAAATCTGCTTAAGAGGCATTTTGAACCCCCTCCCATAAAATCGGCCCAAAGGTACGTTTAATTTTGCAAAACAACTCCCTGATTGCCAATAATAACGCTCATGGAGAGAAAAAGAGAACCCTCAAAGCCCAAATGGCTGAAAAGATCGCTGGGAGCCGGAAACCCCTTTCACGCGGTGGGCGGCAAAATGCGCGAGGGCGGCCTAAACACCATCTGCGAAGAGGCCAAATGCCCCAACCGCGCCGAATGCTGGCGCGAAAAGACCGCCACCTTCCTCATCCTCGGCTCAACCTGCACGCGCGGGTGCTCCTTTTGCGCCGTGAAAAGGGGCGGGCGCGGCGAAAGCCCCGAAAACGAGCCCCAAAGGGTCGCCAGCGCCGTGAAAGAGCTTGGAATAACCTACGCGGTGGTGACCTCGGTCACCCGCGACGACCTTCCCGACGGCGGGGCCTCAATCTTCGCCCAAACCGCCTTTCGCATCGGCGAAATATCGCCAGCGCCGCTGGTGGAGTTCCTCATTCCCGACTTTTCCGGCGAAAATCTCCTCGCGGTAATAAACGCGAGGCCAACCGTTATCGCCCACAACATAGAGACGGTAAAAAGGCTCTCTCCTTCCCTCCGCCACCCGAATTTCACCTATGAAAAATCCCTCTCTACCCTCAGTGAGATCAAAAAACTCTGGCCGGAGGCGGTGACCAAATCCTCACTCCTACTCGGCCTCGGCGAGAGCCGCAAGGAGGTGCTGGAGGCGATGGAAGACCTTCGCGGGGCGGGAGTGGATATCCTCGTCGCGGGCCAATATCTTCAGCCTACGCCCAAAAACACTCCCGTGGCCGAGTATCTGCCGCCGGATTTTTTCACGAAGATAGAGCGCGAGGGGATAAAAATGGGATTCGCCTTCGTGGCGGCCTCCCCCTTCTCGCGAACTTCTCATTTGGCGCGGCAGGGACGCGAAAAAGCTATGGAGAGGCTGGGCAAAGTGTGAAAAAGGTCTTGTTGCGCGAATTTGACGAGCCGGTTGGCTACGCGAAGGGGCTTGAGCTCCAGGAAAACGTCCGAAAGCGGCTGATGGCGGGCGAAGGAGGGCCCGAGCTCATCATCTTGCAGCACAAGCCGGTTATAACCCTAGGGAAAAACGCTGGAGAGGAAGGAGTTTTGGCCTCGCGGGAGGTATTGGCCGCGAGCGGGGTGGAGCTCTTTCGGGTCGGGCGAGGCGGACAGGCCACCGTCCACTCCCCGGGCCAGCTTGTGGCTTATCCGATATTGAACCTGCGGGAACTCGGGCTTTCGCCGAGAAATTACGTCACCGCCCTTGAGGAGTGGCTGATGAAATCCTGCTCGGAACTTGGGGTTGAGACCTTCAGGGTCGATAAAAAGCCCGGGATTTACACCAAAAACGGCAAAATCGGCGCGCTCGGGGTCGCGATAAGCGGCGGCTACTCCATGCACGGCGTCGCGCTCAACGTCGCCAACGACCTCTCCCTCTTCGACCTCATACTTCCCTGCGGAGAGAGCCGGATAAAGCCGGTTTCACTTCAAAGAGAAGGCGCTGGGAAGGATACGGGGCAGGTGTACGGCGTTTTGGCCCGGAATTTCGCCCGAATCTTTGGAGTAGCGCTGATAAAAGCCTAGCCGGAAACGAATTCGAGCACCTTTTGGGCCCTAAGGTCCCGAAGCCGGAGGCATTTGGCCCCCATCTCCTCGGCCAGCACGCGGGCGTATGGATATGAATCTATCCACGTGAAGTCGGTATCTACCAAAAGGGTCTTCACGCCGCTGGCTCGCACCATTTTCGCCTGTTTAAGGGCCTCGTCGAAGGGGTCCTTGCCCTCCATCGAGATATTCGCCTTCCCGTCGGTCAAAATCACCAAAAAGGGCGTCCTGCCGGGGTTTTTCTTCATCTCGCGACGTATCTCGCCCAGGGATTTGGCCAGCGCCAGCGCCACGGGCGATTTGCCGCCGGTGGGGAGGTTCTCAAGTTTCTTTCGGGCCAGCTCGACGCTGGTTGTGAAAGGCAGGGCCACCTTCGCCTCTGTTCCGCGAAAGGCTATCATCCCCACGCGGTCGCGCTTTTG
>SRXB01000299.1 GCA_009724975.1 bacterium
TTTCAAGCAATACCTCCTTCGCGGGGGGATAAAAGAGGGGTTCGACGGCCTCACCATCTCCATAATCTCCGGTTTCGGCGCCTACATGAAATACGCGATGGCGCTTGAGGCCCAGCGCGAGCGCGAAAAGGCCGGTCGGGGGCGGGCTTGAGGGTTTCTGCGGTAATACCCTGCTACAAGCGGCCCGACACACTGCGAAAGACCCTCCTCTCCCTTTGCGCGCAGTCTTACGTCGTAGACGAAACCGTAGTGACCGACGACGGCTCGGGCGACGAGATATTGCTTATGCTAAGAGAGCTTGCGCCCTCCCTGAAATTTCCCGTCAAATACGTAAACCACGCCGACCTGGGCTTTCGCGCCTCCAAAACCCGCAACAACGGAATAAGAGTAGCCACTGGAGATTTTCTCGTCTTTTCCGACCACGATCTGGTCTTCACCAAGAACTACGTCAAGACTTTCGTCGATAACGCGAGGCGTGGCGAATTTCTCGTTTCGTGGCCGGTCCGCCTGACGCGCGAACAGACCGAACTTGTCACCGACGAGATGATTCTCTCCGCCTCCGTGGGGAGCGTCGTCACGCCGGAGCAGTGGGAGTCGGTTGGAAAACAGCGGCGAAAAGACCTTTTTTACCGCCTCCTCCACCGCCTCGGCCTTCGCCCCATAGGCCCAAAGCTGCGAAGCGGGGTTTTCGCGGCCTTCAGGGAAGACCTTGTTGCCGTGAACGGCTTTGACGAAGCCTACAAGGGGTGGGGGAACGAGGACGACGACCTGGGGTGGCGGCTCCACCGCTTCGGCGTTAAGGGGCGCAACGCGACCACCTCGGAGGTCGCAATACACCTTTGGCACCCGGCAAACGACGGCGCGGCCCGCGCCAACCTCGCCTACTACCGCAAAAGAATCGCGGAGATAAAAAAGGGCGATTACCTCTGCCGCTACGGCATCAATAATCCTCTCGATTCCGACCCGCCTTCCGAACCGGTGCTTTTGGAGGGGGGAAAAGGAGCCACAAGCCCTTGACCAGGGTATTGTTCCTCACCAAAAACGAGATGGTCGCCGGAGGTGTGGGCGAGGTTATGGAACGGCTGATGGCCGGCCTTCCGGGCCACGGCGTGACCGCAGTCCTCGCCTGCCCGGGCAGGGAGGCCCTTGCCCTTTACGGCGGCATGGGCATAGCGGCGCACCGCGCAAAGATGGTCGATGACTGGTGGAAGCCGCTAAAAAGGCTAAAGAGCATAAGAAGGCTCGTCCAGATAGCGAAAGACGAGCGCATCGACATAGTCCACGCCCACGAGATAGGCAGTCCCGCCGAGGGGGCGCTGGCCCTTAAAAAATCGCTCGGACTCCCCTACGTCATAACCAGCCACGGCGGGATAAACCCAGCCTACCGCAAGCTGAAGGGGGAATTCGGCTTTTTCAAGAAGAGGCGCATCGCGAGGCAACTTGAGAGCGCCGACGCCGTCACCTGCCTGACCTCCCAGATGAGGGGCTTTATCGACCTTTACGCCAAAATTCCGGAAGAAAAAAAGATTACCATCGCCAACGGCTTCGACCTTTCGTGGTGGCGCGGCGGCGGCGAACCGCAAAATCGCGGAGGCCTTCCCTACGCCGTCGCCCTGAACCGCTTCGCCGAGGGCAAGGGGCTGGAACTTCTCATCAAGGCCCACGCCTCGGCGGTGGCGCGCGGAGCGGCGTTTTCGCTGGTCATGGCCGGAGACGGCCCGCTGAAGGAAACCCTGGCAACCCTTGCGCGAAGCCTCGGCCTGCCGGTCTTCTTCGGGCGGGAGGAATTCGAGGGTTGCGCCACCCCTTCGGTGTGGTTTTGTGGCTATCTAACAGGCGAGCCGAAGCGTCGCGTGGTAAGGGAAAGCCTCTTCATGGTCCACCCCTCGCTCTTCGAGGCCTTCGGCCTGACCCCCCTTGAAGGGGTCGCCGCGCAAAAGACTGTGGCGGCCTTTCGCCTTGAGGCCTACGCCGATTTCCTCTTCGACGGCGAAAATTCCATACTCGCTGAGCCAGGCTCGGCAGAGGGGCTCTCGGAGGCCATGGAGAAAATCTTTTTCGACGAAAAACTGCGGCAAAGGGGGGCAGAGCTGGACCTCGAAATCTCGGCGCGCTTCGACTGGCCCGCGATAACGCGAAAATACGCCGATCTTTACGCTAAAATCCTCAAGCGTGGCTGACCGGCCCCGCGTCGTCCTTTTGTTGCATTTTTCCTCTCCCTGATACATCCTAAACAATTCTTGAAAACGGCAACCCACGCCCTTAGGCAACGGACGAATCCGCCCAGATGGCTTTTGGCAAGATTTTAGTTATCCAGACAGCCTTTTTAGGCGACGTGGTCCTCACCACGCCGCTTTTTCGCGCTTTGCGAAGACTCTTCCCCTCCTCCTCCATCACCCTTCTCACCACCCCCGCCGCCAAACCCCTTGTCGAGGAGGACCCCAACCTAAACTCAATCATCACCTACGATAAAAAGGGCAAAGAGGGATTTTGCTCCGTGCTGAAGAAGGTGAGGGGAGGCAATTTCGACCTCGCCATCTCCGCCCACAAGAGCCACCGCACCTCCCTGCTGATGCTCCTTTCGGGGATTCCGCTTCGCGTGGGATACCGCCAGTCGGCCCTCGGCTTCGCCTACAACCGGCTGGTCCACAGGGATATGTCCCTTCACGAGGTGGACCGCATACTCGCCCT
>SRXB01000617.1 GCA_009724975.1 bacterium
CGTAAAACAGTGATGGACCATAATGGGGAATTTTTTGGATTTTAATCTTCAAAAGACAAACACCTGTCTTGCGCCTGAGGGATGAAATGGCCAAACGCAGGATTCTGCCAGGAATCGACATCGTTTACGACTCTGAGGAACTCTCTTTCAAGTGCGACGGGGAACCCATAGAGGATATGGAGTTCACCTGGGAGGACATGAAGGACCCCGCTCTTTTGGCCGAAGTGGCCGAAGAGCTGGCCGAATATCTGGACGAGGAAGCCGAGAGCATCGACAACCCCGTGGCGGTCATAAAGGCGAAGCTCAAGCAGATTCGCCGCGCCCAGACCGCAACCGAGGAATCGGCCTCCGAGGACGAGGATTTCGTCCCCCGTGGCGACGACGAGGAAGCGGAGCCGTCGCACCACGATGACGACGATGACGACAACGATGACGATGACGATGACGATGATGAAGACGAGGATTATAATTAAAAGGCCATGAGCGAGATCGACAAGCTTCTATCCCGTTTCAACGAACGCAGGCTCGGCCACGACAGAAGGCGCGAGGCCGAGTACCAGTACGCCATCGACGAGCTTCGCAGGGGCGACACCTGGCGCATGTTCCGCATA
>SRXB01000300.1 GCA_009724975.1 bacterium
CTTCAGGGCCTCGGCGCGTTCGGGGGCCATCGCCTCTGCGGCGGCGTCTATGTTTTTTTGCTTTATCAGCGACCAGAAATTGTCGAAGGCGGCGCGCAGTGAAGATTCCATCTCCCTTTTCTTCTGAATCTCCTCGGTGGTCAGAGCCACGGGAGCTTCGACCTTGGGGGCTGTCGGCGCGACGGCCATCGAATCGAGAATCTCAACCTTCACGCCCGGCCTTGCGGGGTCGGCGGCGGCCACCGCCTGCCCCTGGGCCGCGGGGGGCTGCCCCTCGTCCTTTACCGAGCCGCCGGCGGGGGCGGAGACGCAGCCGCAAAAAAGAAGCGCGGCAAAGACAAAAACCAGTGTAATCGCAAACTTCCTCAACATCACAACTCCTCCCGTTAAGCGCTTTCGCCATGAGGTTGAAGCGAAGATTCTGATGATAGTAAAGGCAAGCGCCGGTATCAAGAAGTATCGGTCCAAAAAAAACGGGGCGGGCGGTTAAAAGCCCGCCCCGAATGGCGTCAATGGCTAAGATTTCGGCTTTATTCAGGATTTTTGAATTTTTTCGGCCTGATGTTGGCCGCCAGTATCTTCTTCCTGACCCTTATCGACTTGGGAGTGACCTCCACAAGCTCGTCGCTGTCTATCCACTCAAGGGCGTGCTCAAGGTTCATCTCGCGGGGGGGGATGAGGCGAAGGGCCTCGTCCGCTCCGGAGGAGCGCATGTTGGTGAGCTTCTTTTCGCGGATGACGTTCACGTCCAGGTCGTTCTCGCGGGAGTTTTCGCCGATAATCATCCCCTCGTAAACCTCGGTGGTGGGGCCTATGAAGAGGCCGCCGCGGGGCTGGAGGTGGAAGAGCGAATAGGTGGTGGCCTTGCCCTTGCGGTCGGCGACGAGCGCGCCGTTTACGCGGCTGGTGATGGCGCCCTGCCACGGGGCGTAGCCGTCGAAGAGGCTGTTTAGGATGCCGGTGCCGCGGGTGTCGGTCAAAAACTCCGAGCGCCAGCCGATGAGTCCGCGCGAGGGGATACGAAATTCCATGCGGACGCGCCCGTGACCCGGGTTGTGCATCTGGGTCATGCGGCCCTTGCGGACGGAGAGCTTTTCGGTGATTACTCCGACGTATTCGTCGGGGCAATCCACCACCACCAGCTCCATCGGCTCGTTCAGCTCGCCGTTTATCTCCTTGGTGACGACCTGCGGCTTGGAGACGGAAAGCTCGAAACCCTCGCGGCGCATCATCTCTATGAGAATGGCAAGCTGAAGCTCGCCGCGCCCCATAACTACGAACTGGTCGGGCTCGGGAATCTCGACCTTGAGGCTCACGTTGTGGATCATCTCCTTTTCCAGGCGCGCGCGTATCTGGCGGGAGGTGACGAAATCGCCCTCGCGTCCCGCGAAGGGAGAGGTGTTTACGGAAAAGACCATGGAGATGGTGGGCTCGTCCACGGCGATGCGTTTCATGGGCATGGGGTTGTCCACGGCGGTAAGGGTGTCGCCTATGGAGATGTCCTCGATGCCGGCCACCGCTATTATGTCGCCGGCAAGCGCCTCGGGGGTCTCTATCCTCTTTAGCCCCTCGTGGGTGTAAACCACGGTGGTCTTTACGTTCTTCAGGCCGTTTACGGTGGAGAGGGCGTACTGGGTCTGGGGTTTCAGGGTGCCGTTGAAGAGCCTTCCCACCGCCAGCTTGCCGACGTAATCGTTGTAGTCGAGGCTGGTGACCAGAAACTGCGCCACGCTGCCCGCGTCGCCCTTGGAGGGGGGGACACTCTTCAATATCTCCTCGAAGAGGGGTCGAAGGTCGGTGGAATCGTCGTCAATCTGGGTGTGGGCGACCCCCTCCCTCGCGTTGGTGTAGTAAACGGGGAACTCAAGCTGTTCCTCGCTGGCGTCAAGGTCTATGAATAGGTCGTAAATCTCGTCCAGCACCTCGGAGGGGCGGCGGTCGGGGCGGTCTATCTTGTTGAGGACCACTATGGGAGGCAAGCCCAGCGAAAGGGCCTTTTGCAAGACGAAGCGGGTCTGGGGCAGAGGCCCCTCGGCGGCGTCCACCAGAAGGATGACGCCGTCGACCATCTGGAGGGTGCGCTCCACCTCGCCGCCGAAATCGGCGTGGCCGGGGGTGTCGACGATGTTTATCTTCACTCCCTTGTAAAAGACCGAGGTGTTCTTGGCGAGAATGGTTATGCCGCGCTCGCGCTCAAGGTCGTTTGAGTCCATCACGCGCTCGTCGACCTTCTCGTTTTCGCGGAAGGTGCCGCTCTGCCAGAGCATGGCGTCCACTAGGGTCGTCTTGCCGTGGTCGACGTGGGCGATAATGGCTATGGTGCGAAATTCCTGGCGGTTCATATTCATTTACTCCGTTATATTGTTCGGGGCGGTCTTTCTACCACCTGCCAGGGCTCGGGTCAAGCTCCCTTGGATTGACACGGGGCGCTTTTGAAGGGTACATAGAAGAATTATCCTCAATTTTAAACTTTCAACCCCAAAAGGTCATTTTTGTCGGCTTTCAACGTTGATGAAACCCCCTCGGTAAAAACCGTGGGGCTGAAAAAATCCTTCGGCGAGATAATCGCCCTGGGCGGGCTGGACCTCACCGTCCGGCAGGGGGAGATTTACGGCTTCCTCGGCCCTAACGGCGCGGGCAAGACCACCACCATACGCATTCTCACCGGAACGGCGCG
>SRXB01000618.1 GCA_009724975.1 bacterium
GATGGCGCGGGCGGCCAGCGGAATGTCGGCGGTGATTACTATGTCGCAGTCACCGGCGTTTTGGGCTATGTAGTCGTCGGCCTCGTCGAAGCGGTTTCCAACCACAACGGGCCGTATCTTCTGGTCGAAGGGGGTTTTTAGGGGACGGTTGGAGACGACGTAAACCACAAGGCCGTGCCTTTGCGCGACCTTGTAGGTTTCATCCTTTACTGGACAGCCGTCGGCGTCGATGTATATCTCCAGCATCGGCTAGCCTTTTTGCGGCTTTTCCTTTTTCTTGAAGGGCT
Source organism: bacterium (assembly GCA_009724975.1). Taxonomy (GTDB): domain Bacteria; phylum Desulfobacterota; class Deferrisomatia; order Deferrisomatales; family BM512; genus SCTA01. The sequence goes on from SRXB01000618.1 coordinate 288, forward strand.
TTTGCTTGGAGAAGGGCTTTTTGTCCCACTTTTTGGCTTTTGCCCCCTCTGTTTTCTCCGGCCTATCGAATTTGGGGCGCGTCTCGATTTTTTGCCCCTTTCCGGCGATGGCGGGCTTTATCTCTACGGGCTTGCCGCGAAGGGTGGTGCGCGCCATCTTCTTCAGAACCCCTTCGCCGTAGCGCTGGGGAACCTCCACAAGGGTGTGGCGCTCCATAATCTCTATCGCGCCTATCTCCTTGCCGGGTATGCCGCCTTCGTTGGCCAGCGCCCCGACTACGTCGGAGGGGCGCACTCCCGCCTGCCTTCCGGCGGAGATG